>JBKPNF010000103.1:0-32574 GCA_046732455.1 Thermoproteota archaeon
TTGAATATCTTGATTGCCTGAGGTGGACAGACGTTTTCACATGCCATACAGAATATACAGTCTTTTTCTCTTACCATGAAAGCCTTTTTGTCAGATGCTGGGTGGCCTGGCGTATCAAGCCATTCGAATACATTGACAGGGCATGCTTCAATACATGCTCCGTCTGCAACGCAGATGTCAAAGTCATTGGATACTTCTTGACCCCATATGCCTAATTGTCCTGGAGGGTCAATTGGCCCCCATACTTTGATTCCTTGATAGGTGCCAACGACCTGCCTTTTTTCTTGGAATTTGGGGTCAATTGGGCCTTCCGCCGTGCTGTAGCTTGTTCCTGTTCCTGTGAGTGATATAGTAGTTGGACCGCCGGTTCCCCCACCTCCTCCTCCTGCCGCTCCTGCCGCTCCTGCAGCTGCTGGTGGTACAGAGGCCGCAATAGCTGCCGCTGGAGGGGTTATAGTATCTGGGGCTGCAATAGGCTTCGGACCAGCTGCCTGATCCGCTGTGGAGGTGAGAGCAGTTGCACTTCGCGCTTTGGGGTTCTTTGCCAGCGGCGTTATTTCTTCCATCTTGTTGATTGCTGCTTCAAGCGATAACTTCTCCGCCTTTTGCAAATGGGCGATGAACTTGTCACCTATCTTCGTGTTGCGGATAATAGTATCAATCACCATCTTGGCATTTTGATCTGCTTTCTGCCGGTAGTTTGTAATCCAATACGGGTCTCCAAAGTATTCCAGTTGCCTTATCTGATAAATAAGATCCACGACCTCCCCTGTAACGATTTCAACCGTGATATTGAGGTCTGCCGAGAGCTCCTTTCCAGCGGTTTGATCAATGCCCTTCTCTGTCCACTTGTAGGTAACATAGATTCTATCAGCGTGAGTGTCAATCTTGAAGCCGGAACTTTTAAGATCATTAAGGATACTTTGTATTTCTGACTTTTGAGTGATCTCGAGCGGGATCCTGTATATGCCCAGCTTGTTGCCGTGCAGAGGATAGACACCCCTCTTGGCGACTTCAGAAAGCATCGTCCAGACTCTATCCCTCAATAAGACAGACATGATGTCTGGAATTACCTAAAAGTTGTTTCTCCTAAAAGTATTTCGATCTGTTATTCATCATCCGGACATGTCATTTCTCTTATTGCCTTGTAGCGCAGTTCCATCTCTTCTCCAATCTTTACGACATGGTCCAATCTGTATTTTGACTTCGGGAAATACCACCTGATTCCAACTTTGTGCCCTTTGCCGTTCAAGTCATATATCGTTCCCCTGTCTGCTTGTACGCCAAGCTTTTCGTCAAAGACAAACTCCCGTACTTCCAGGCCGCGCTTCGTCTTGTCTTCAAGTACAAGGTTGAGATTACCGTCATAGATGAAGTAGAAATGACCCTTTTTCATCAGGTTTCCTTGCTGTTGCATCTAAGATACAAGTAAGACAAAGACTTATTTCTCTATCGGATTTCCGATCATATTGCCCCATTCGGTCCATGAGCCGTCATAGTTACGAACAGACGGGTAGCCAAGAAGGTATTTGAGTACGAACCAGCTATGGGATGAGCGCTCTCCAATTCTGCAGTAGCAGATGACATGCTTGTCTGGCGTAACGCCCTTACCTTCATAGAGCGTCTCTAGCTCTTGACGACTCTTGAATGTACCATCTGTTTCCCTGACTGCTTGGGCCCAAGGGATATTCTTTGCACCGGGTATATGGCCACCTCGCTGGGCAGACTCCGCCGGGTACTCAGGTGGGGCAGTGATTTCGCCAGTAAACTCTTTTGGCGATCGCACATCTACAAGCACAGTCTGCACCGCCTTTTCAATCGCCCTTCTTATATCAGGCATGTAAGCTCGTATGCCTTCTTCTGGTGGCATTGCAATGTATCTTGTAGGCGAAGTTGACGGCTCCTCCTTTGAATACTCACGCCTTTCAAGCTCCCACTTTTTTCGGCCACCGTTCATTATCTTGATTTTTTTATGGCCATAGTACTGGAAGACCCAGAATGCAAATGCGGCAAACCAATTATTAAAATCGCCATACAAAATGAGCTGCGTGTCATGCGTAGCGCCAATCCTGCTCATAAGGGCCTCAAACTGCTGCTTGTCAATGATATCGCGGCGGATAGGATCGTTAATATCGCGCTTCCACCATACAAGGTGTGCGCCAGAGACGTGCCCCTCATTGTATGCATTTTCCGGATCATAGTCTACTTCCAAAATCCTGATGTCTGGGTCATTCAAGTTGTTTGCAACCCAATCGGTCTCACTTAGAACTTCGGGGTAAGCATATCCACTCGTCGTCATGAGAATGGCTACCTTCTACCGCTACTTATAATCTTTGTTAGGGTAAAGGCATTTAAGAACTCGTCTGGTGCTATAGCACTGCGGTCAGATGGAACCGAACATCCACAACGTAGCGATAATCACGAAAAGAGATAGTAGTGAAGCCGACAGTGCTGCTATAAAGGTCGCAACTCTGCTCAGCAGGAGGAAGATCAAGGTCCACTCTGTGCTTCCCTTCATAATTGAAGATGCAACGCCAATCAGGCCTGATGAATTAAAGGAGATTAAGCTTGACCTTGTCTTTGCAATAGGTGGAGACGGTACCACCTTACGAGCTTTTCGTACCATATCGGGAAAAGTTCCACTTTTTAGCATAAATAGTGGAGGGCATCGCGGCATCCTGTCCGAAATTGACGCAGACTCAATCGACGAAGCGATCGAGGCAATACTTGCAGGCAACTATTTTTATGACTGTCGAGTTCGGATCCAGGCCTCTATCAACGGCAAGCTATTTCCTCCTGTTCTAAATGATATACTCATAATAAGAGTGAATCTCACAAGAACTCCTCTATTATCCGTCATGTTGATGGGTGACGAAATAAAGCAGAGGATGGATGGCATCGTAGTCTCCACGCCCACGGGATCAACAGGGCACTCATTTTCGGTCGGCGGACCAGTATTGCACGAGGGCATGAGCTGCCTGCTTCTGACTCCAATTGCATCTGTCAGCAGAATGCCACAAATAGTGATCCCAGTCGAAGAAATCCTTTTACAGAGTACGCACGAATCGCACATGATACTTGATGGACAAGAATCGTTCAAAATTCACGGATACGAGCGCATCAACATCTTTCGCTTTTCTGACGACGCCATATTCTTACGGCTTCAGAAAAAAGGAATGAGGCAGCTGGCAAAGCTTGGATTCTGAAGATTCAGCTGTTAGATATGCAATCGACGCAGGTGCTTTTTACTCGGGCATCGTATTTCTGTCATCGGCCTTACGATACTTCACCACAAACGCTGTTCTTGATGAAGTAAAGCATATCAAAAAGTCGCATGGAGCCATAGAAGCGTTGATCGAATCAAATACGTTGCAAATAGTAAATTCAGATAGAAAAAGCATCCAAAAAGTTGTTGCCGTGGCAAGAGAGACCGGAGACTATGCAAAACTTTCGGGGGCAGACATTTCAATAATTGCCCTAGCGCTGCAGCTGGAAATTGTATTGGTAACCAATGACTACGCGGTCGCAAACGTTGCAAACATTTTGAAGATCCCTGTAAAGTCTGTAGCCGGAAAAGGTATCAGGCAGACAAGAAGGTGGATGGCCTATTGTAGTGCATGTGGAAGAGCATTTGGACCTAATGCAAAAGAGTGCAGGTTATGTGGCAATAGGTTAAGGCGGAAATACAAACTTGTCTGAGCTGACTGCGTCATCTTTTTCAGGGATTTGCCAACATACGACATAGCGCGAGCCAATCGTATTTTTTGAAGTCCTCGTAGTATCGTGCAATGCCCTTCATCTGCTTAGTTTAGACAACCCTTTCTTGTCAGGAGGTTTATGCCTCTGCCTGTGGCTTTTTCATCCATGAGAACATCATCCTTTGCAAAAAGGACTCCTTTTGGTGAGCTGTCTTCTTCTTCTTCTTTTTCGATTATACATAAAGAAGTTAATGCCTTGTGCACGCGCACTACTTTAATTGCTCGATTCTATGAAGAAAAAAGATGATATATGAACCATGCTTGCCTCATCCCCCGAGTATACGTAGGAAATTGCTATCGAATTGAACTGCCTTGGAAATTAAATGGCAATATAAGAGTGTAGCATGTGACGGGCTCTTCTATGCCGCAATTGAGGGATAGTACATGGTCTTGAAGCCACGAACATTGCAAGTGATTCTCCAAGCCGTTCTTGCAGCGAACGGGTTTTCTTGCTCTCCCAAGACGCCCGCCCGGTACAGGCTTACACTTTGAGGGGGATTACAAGGTTATCACGGACTCCCTCTACATCTACTGGCAATTGCGAGCGTTTCATTTTTGTAAGTGTCACCACTTTTTCAATTCCAAGATGTAGTCCTACCACGTGTGTGCCTAAGCTCAACGGCATACTGTACGTTAATTCGATGATAATATACAGCTTATCTTTAATACGTGGGATTGAGGTTTCATTTTTCCGGATTATCAAAGAGAGTCCTCTGCATTACTTGCTTGACATTATCCGCTGTATTGAGGATCTTACGCACTCGCTCGGCCCTTGCAAGACCAAAACCGGGTATTGTGGCAAGCTCTGCCGCAGAGGCATTAAGTGCCCTAATCGGAGTATGGAACTTCTTGAGCATTCTGGCAGCAAGTTTTTCTCCTACTCCAGGAAGAGATGCGAGTACTGAAAGTTGCTGTATGTAAGTGGGGTTTTCCTTCCTAATCTTTCTCAGTAGCGGACCTGTGGCCTTGCCTTGCCGTAGACTCCTGTTGACTAATGTGACTAGCAACTGCGCAGTCTGTTCTGCACAGGGCGTATGGATAATTGGGATTCTGAACTCCATTGCGACCGTTATAAGCGCATCGTACGCAACTGGCATCCTGTCTGTATGGATCTTGCTATCCGTGTCTTCAATGTCCTCGAGAGTTTCAGCAAGCTCAGCTATGTTGCCTTGCACTAATAATAGTGGTTTTTGATAGTACTTTACTAGGTCAGAGCACTGCACAAAGAGCCTACCATCATAGATAGAACTTATAAGGTCACGGACAGTTTTTCGCTCTACGGCTGTTTCAGATGAAACGACGTAGTCACCTACTTTTAATTGTGTAAAGTCAATGACAGCACCAGCATTCTTAAGTAGCTCAGGTATACCGCTGTTCCTCTCCCTCTCATCGACCACAATTCTAACAGGCACCGGAGATACTCTGTTTCATGGCCTCTATAACTATATTTGAGGATGCAGGAGTTTCCACCTTAACAACACCTACCATTATCGCAGTAGTCACACGCTACAGATCTACACGTACTGAATATTTCTAAACAGTTTTTGTATTATGCTACACTATATATGAAAATAGAATACTCAAGGTCTTATTTTGCGACGATGGGTTAAGGTCTGTCTGTCTGTACTACGATCCCAAAGGTCTTGAACCAGCACTGCCAGTTGATCCAGCCGAGGACGCGCCACCAGTCTGCATGCCGCGGATCATTTCATTTATCTTGTTTTCAACCTCCTTTAGATTTTCCTTCACTCTTGCCTCCTGCTTGCCAAGAACCATAATGCGTGTGTTTGACAGTTCTTTCTTTTCCTCCAGCTCCTTGAGGACGTCTTCCTTCTTTGCCTTGATTAGCACAGACCCTGCGTTCTTATAAATTGCATCATCAGGAGTAGTCTTTTTTAATTCCTGAAGGCCTCTGTCTGTCTCTACCATTTCAACCTCCAGCTGTTGCTTTTGCATCATGATTGCCTGCAGGTTCTGTTGGAGCTGCTGTAATCTTGATACCTGTTCTCTTACCCATGGGGGGAGTTCCTGTTCACTCATAAACTGCAGAGCTATTCAGATCATCAGCATATAAAATCATAGCGTTAGGCACTTATAGGAGGCGTCAGCCAGCCTTAAGTAAGAATTTATGCTGGCACGCAAAGATGCAATATCCCCGGTCTCAGCTTTGAAAATAACCTTTGAATTTTTTAGGGAAATTTCGGGTATGCAGTCTTTCGCTGGGATAAACCGGAGGTCCGGTGCAAGCGCGTGGCAAATGGCAGCTGCTATACGATTGGATCTTGTCGATACGGTGATTCTAGCTTTGTAACTTCTCGAGTTCAATGTCATAGGCCCCTGATGCGATCTTATAGTTGCACTTAGGGCAGTGCCATATCCCTGCTGCAAGGCGGCCGAACTTGATCGAGCCGCAGGAAGGGCATCTCCGTTTCCTGTGAAGCGTGCGATGGACCTTTCCATAACGTTTGCGTACGGTGGCTCCAAATTTGACTCCAAGGCCAGTGAGGGCTGTAGAGCTTTTCTTCCTAGCCACTGTTTGCTACCAACTCCTTCAATCTTGCCCGTACTTCCTTTCCTTTAATTGTTGCTGCCTCTGCTGCTTTTTTAATCTGATCCGGGGTGAAGGATCCTGTATGACCCTTCTGAGTTGCACAAAAGCCTTCTTCTGCGGTGGTTATGGTTATTCTAGAGTCCATACAAGCTTCTTCTTCTGCGCTGGGATCTATCAGTACATAGTCGCCTATTCTTGCGGAGGTAATTGAAACTGGCACTGCCGTAACAGGCATTGGTTGCGTGTTCCCAGTATCTATTACTTTCTCCTCCTGCATTTCAAATATGGGAAGCTTAGACGTAAGCAATGCTGCCACTGTGGCATACGATGTTGCATCAAACAGGTTGCCGTCGGTGTTGAGCACGCTGCAATCCACAAATATTGTATATACTATTTTGCCCGGCACGAGCACAAGCTTTTCAAGGTCGATCATCTCAGATTCCCTGACGCCTCTGTCGACTACCCTTGCCAGCTCCACAACCTCCTCATCGGGGGGTCCTGGCTCAATGTAGGGCGATGCCGTCGGCAGCACTTCTGCCGATACAATAAGCGCGCCCTTGTTCTCAAGACCTTCAAAAGGCTCGCCTGTCTCTACTTTGACGCCGGCAATCACTTCAGAGTCGCCAAGCTTGACCCTTGCAGAGCCGTTTGCCTTCTTGATGACATCTGTCTCAATGACGAGTTGTCTCATTTCGCTAAAGTCCCTCCCATCAAGCCTCTTCCCCCTTGATAGGGCATCCCACATCTGCTGCTTGCGGAGATGCTCGACGATAATAGTTGATCTCTTTGATGAGCTCATTGTATTTCCTCCTTTAGTTCAGTTTCATTGCCAAAGTACTTTTGCATTAATGCTTGCTTTTGGATTTCATAGACCATCTTGCAGCCTCCAATTGCCTTGTCCAGGCATTCGTCAAATTGCTCAGGAGCGAGTCTCCCGTCGAGCTGCAAAAGCGTTACCTGTTCTAGCCTAGGCATGTATGCAACCGGCATGTCTGCCTGACCTTCCTTATCCTCTTCATCATTAATATCCAGCACGATCTTATCATCGACTTTGCCGGCAGCGCACGAAGCCACTAGATCATGCATGCTAATTCCGGCGTCTGCCAACGCAACTGCAGCCGCCGAGATGCCTGCACAGCGAGATCCGCCATCGGACTGAAGTACTTCCACAAAAACATCGATTGCCGCTCTAGGATAGTCCTGGAGCATCAGCGCCGGCTCTAGAGACTCGCGCATCACCTTAGAGATCTCGATCTCCCTTCTAGACGGGGCGGGATTCTTGCGCGTGTCTGTGGAGAAAGGAGACATGTGATAACGGCAGCGAAGCACACACCTGTCGGGGAGTGCCATGTGCTTTGGGTGTACTTCTCTGGGCCCATACACTGCAGCAAGTATCCTGTTCTTGCCAAATTCAATGAACGCTGAACCGTCTGCATTTTTCACGTGCCCCACAGTTATTTTGACATTGCGTAGCTCGTCGATATCTCTTCCATCTGTCCTTTTCCCATTTTCATCTATCAATTTTCTTGTTTGAGTCATTTTTCACCTTCAACCTCCAATTCTTCTTCTACCTCATCGATGGTAGAATCAATTTCTGCTGGTTTAGGAGCCCCAGCAACCAGCGGACCCCTATCTTGTGTTGGTGTATCTGGAACATTCAAAAGTGCTTTAATACGTTGCGTCAAGTTTGCTGTATGTGCTTCGTCTTCTACCATTCTAATTGCCCGAACTGCGAAGTTTATTCCTTCTGAGGACCTGCCTGTCACAACCACAATTCCGTTCTGACCTATGAGCACCCTAGTCTGGGTCGCTTGCTCTATGGTTTGGATCATAGATCCACGTTTGCCTATCAGGCGAGGAACTCGTGTCGCGGATATCCTGAGCAATTCTCCCCTAGGGATTTTTCCGAGGTCTCTATCCTGAACAGTAAGCATAGGGTCCCTTGTCCGGTCAAATGCTATAATCCTCGCGGTTATCATGTCGCCCATGGCAAAGTGCTTGGTCATGTCATCTCTTGCTGGTGAAAAATCTCTTCCAAATACATCTTGGGCAGGCAGATGGGCAGAAAAGCAAGAGTTGATGTCTACTTCCCACGAGAGGGATGAGTGATCTATGACCTTGCCTATCACAAGGTCATTTACGCGTGGAATATAAACACCTGACAGGGGTATGACTTTGACGCCGTCACGTCCGGTCTCTGCAATCCCAATTCTCGTAGCGATGAAAGCATTGCCTGACTTGATAACGTTCATCAGTGGCCTAAAATTTCCCTCGGCAATCTTGTCTCCGGGAATAACATATCTTCTTTTCATCTCGTGCATGACTCAAAAGCTCACCACAGAGGCAAAAAAACCTTCTGAAAGGATATCGTCATTTTTCATTATTTTCTTTCTCTCCGTTTGCTGGTAGGATATAGCGCACTTATATTTTTAAGTGTGGGTCGGTTGGTTGGTTGTCTAGCTTTCCTTTACTTGGGCAGACCCCTTTGTCACTGCACCAAGCTTATCTAGGAATTGTCCCCTGATACTTGCATTCATATCAAGCACTGCCCTGAGCGACCCATCGGCAAGCCACTCCTCAGATCTAAGGTCGCCGGTAGACTTTAGTGCACTGTATGACTGGGCTGCAAATTGTGCGGGGACTATTATTGTCAGCTTTATGGTCTCTGACTTTAGCGGTAATATCCTGCGGAGCGCATCAACTACATTCTTGGCCTGATCCTCTACCTTTTTGAATGGATCAATCTGGATCCTGACTTCTTCCATCGCAGTCTCTATTCGTACCACCGGATGCGGCAAATGAGTCTTGGGGTCGACAAAGCTCCTGTTTATGAACTGCACTATCTGCCTCTTCTTCTCATCGACCATCTTCCTACGCTGATCAGTAGTGAGGTTGAGCTCCCCTCTTGCGATTATCTGTTTGGCAACATTCGCTGAGTCGGTGGTCTTGAAATGCTTCATCATCTTCTCGCTTGATGCCCTTGAGCCCTTGTTGGCATCGGAGTATATCTCATCTGACACAAGCACACTTGAAATATCGAATCTCTTGCCCATCTTGTATTCGAGTGCAGGGTCCGGCTTGACTAGCAACTCAAATTTGTCCCCGTCCAAAATGAGGCGAGCGACCGTGAATTTATCTGTCATTTAGTAATATGATCCATTTCTAGAATATATATGCCTGTCAGAGCGCTGAATTCTTGCAAGTTTCGGTAGATTTTTAAGTTTGTTTTGGATAGCAGTCATAAATATTGGCTTCTGCATCTGCTGAGATTGTTGAAAAATCCAATGAGAGGATAGCTATCAGGTTTAGCAATATTCCAAGACAATATATAAATTCCCTAAGGAGGCTTGCAATAAGTGAAGTCTCCACGCTAGCTATAGATGACGTCGTAGTTCTTGAAAATTCCTCCGTAATGCACGACGAAGCGATTGCACATAGGCTTGGGCTAATCCCGCTTCGTACTGATCCGGGGAGGTTTGTAATGCCACAAGAGTGCGACTGCAAAAGCACTCTTGGCTGCAGCAAGTGTAGAGTACTCTTGGTACTAGACGCAGAGGCAAATGAAAAGACTCTGGCCGTGACCTCGGGTGAGCTGGTCTCAGAAGATGAGATGGTTAAACCGGTCAGTAAGGACATACCCATCGTTGTTCTGGCACCCAATCAAAAGCTAAAATTTGAAGCATATGCAAGACTTGGCGTCGGCAAAGACCATGCCAAGTGGCAACCGACATCGGCGGCTGTTGTAAAAGACGGCAAGAATGAGGAGGAGATATTACTGATCCTAGAATCAAATGGCGCCCTGACTGCTGAAGAGATACTGCTGGCTGCTGGAGACCGGCTCTTTGCGAGGGTGAAGAGCTTCAAACAAGCAGTATCATCGTTGAAGGTTCCAAAGAGCGTTTAGATACCTGACTTCGATAGAACATTCTTGTGGTTGTTGTTGTTATCCCTCCGTCTTTTCGGAGTCCTTGTAATTGAAGCAATCTGGATTTTGAACGGATACCAATTACAGTAACCGGGTAAGGAAGCTAAACTATCCTCACGCGGTCAGACACTACCTGCAGGTTTGTGATAGCCACTACATTTATTTGGGGACTTTAGGATACGATTTTATATTACGTATGTTTGCCTACACCGCAAACGATAACACAATTTGGAGTCTTCGCAATGCATTTAAGAGGAACAAGGCACCAATATGGCGAGCCCTTCAAGACGAGCTTGCGGGCCCTAGGGCTAATCGACGTGAGATTAATGTAAGGAGACTTGCTGAGATAACCAAGGCAGATGAGGTGGTCGTCGTCCCGGGCAAGGTTCTGGGAACTGGCAATCTTGGCCACAAGCTCACGGTTTGCGCTTTTTCAATATCGGAAACCGCAGCCAAAAAAATCGTAGAATCTGGCGGCAAGCTGATGGCGTTTGATGACTTGATCGCTAACCACCCCGATGGCAAAGGAGTGAGAATAATTGGCTAAGCAAAAGGCCCTACAAAAGCAACAGGACACTATGATTGTAGTTGATGCAACCAATTGCATTGCTGGTAGGATGTGCTCACATGTTTCGAAACTTCTATTGCAAGGCAACAGAGTTACCGTTGTCAACGCCGAGAGGGCCATGCTATCAGGCAACAGGTACAAGACAATTAACTCATATAAAGAACATCTGGAGATCAATTCGGTGACAAACCCGATTCACGGACCCTTCCATCCAAGGAGGCCTGACACCATCATATCAAAGATGGTGAGGGGAATGGTACCAAAGCGAAAATCAGGAGGTGTAGAGGCATTCAAGCGCCTGAGGGTATATATGAGAGTTCCTGAGGGGATGAGAGGTGCCAGCATGATGTCTTTTGATGACTCAAAGATCAGCAAGCCAGAGTCTTACTATATCTCTATTGCCGAAGTTGCAAAGCAGATAGGATGGAAGGGAGAATGATAAACAAGATAGAGCTATATCCGGGGCAGCGCAAAACAAGTAAGGCTGTGGCTACAATAACTAAGGGAACCGGCAAGGTAAGAATGAATAACAGGCCTGCAGAGCTGGTGACTCCTGAAATCGCAAGAGAGCTTCTGCTTACGCCCCTTACGCTTATAGGAGAATTGCGCAACAGGATTGACATCGATGTCCAAGTGCATGGAGGTGGGTTTATGGGACAGGCCTTTGCAAGTGCGGTTGCAATTTCTCGTGCCCTCACGGGTCAAGAAAAGGGTGGCAAGGACCCAAAGGAGCATCCTCTCACAAAGAGCATGCGCGAAGAGATAAGAAAAAAGATAGCAGAACATGATAGACACCTCTTATCAGGGGACAGTAGGCAGACAGAGTCCAAGAAATTCGGCGGGCCCAGTGCACGGCGTAGAAAGCAAAAGTCATACCGTTAAATTTTACTTTTATAACAGGGTTAATCGTATAACCCTCCGTCGTCACTTCGACGCATCGCTCATTGAATACACTTTGTAGAGCTGGCCTGTAAGCCTATCGGTGTACCTCCATTCATCACTATTGAACTTGACCTCGCTGAATTTTGACTTTATCGACGGATGTAGCATGTTATACACATATTCCCCGATTGAGATCTTATTGGGCCCTGTGAGCGACGTTATCTTTGCAGCTATATTCATGCAATATCCAAGAATGTCGATTTGGGAACTTCGGTCATGACCGTACTGCACAATAACATTTTCACCCTCATCCATCCCTATCTTGACATTCAGCTCTGGATAGTCATATTGGTTGAGGATAGGATTGATGCCGTTCTTTACTACCGCAAGCATTGACTTTGAGCATTGTACTGCTCTATCGCATGCAAGCAACTTGTTATAGCTTGCAGGGAAGAAGGAAATGACTGCATCTCCGACGTATTTGAGCACGTAGCCTTTGTGGCTGTAAATAACTTGAGAAATTTCATAGGTGAATGCTCGAATTATAGTGGTCAGTTTATCAGCTGGCAGCGTCATGCTCATATTTGTTGACCCCACTAGGTCCGCATAAGTTATCACAAGAGGAATCTTGCTGCTAACGTGGTTGAGAAGGAATTCTTGGCCCGACTGGAGTGATACGTCATATTGGAAACGGCGCTTGAGGGCCCTCCATAGCCTATCCTGAGTCTGAGAGACAAGAGTTTCAGAGTCAACTATCCCAGCCTCTTCATTGCTCTTGCTCTCGTTATCCATAATCATGTTAAAGAGACCCTTGCTGGTGCTGTCCTGTTCGCCGTCATTCTTGCGCTCGTTTGGTCTAGCCAAGTCCTATTCGAGTTTGTCGTTTGTTCCATTTAAACGTGAATATATTAAACAGTACTGCACTTTTTTGATTGTGAGGGCACCAATTAAGGGAGACGACTACTTTTGCAGCCAGGTAAATGGAGCTGCTGGGAAGGTGCAAGATGCTTTTCTTGAGGCCATCAAGCCTGCCATTGCAGCACGCCAAGTGAATGCAATGCTGGGAGATGGCACAATAACTGGAGTCGACACTTTTGACCCAGAGAATGTGAGAAATTTTTTCCAAGAGCTTGGCAGTAACCTAGAAGGATGGACGTTTAGCGGCATCCTAGAATCAGCTACGGAAGATATGCATAGACTATACTCTAGATTTACAAAAGAAGCCGGTAGATTTTATATCAGTGTCTATCTTGGCATCCAGTTCCATGTACTACCTTACTACAGAGTTGATAGGCATGTTATAGAAATACAAAGGGAACTTGCAAATATCGAGGGTAGAGCCTCTTCTTTCTTGAGCAAAATGACTGGCATTGGCGACAGAGTGCTTGCTACCGAGCTGGAAAAAAAGGGCTTTTCTAATTTAGAGTTTGAGGAACTTTTTGTAAAAATATTTGACGATGAAAAGCTTGTAGAGCAGCTTAACGAAAAGAAGGCAGTTATTGAAAATCAGTTCCCCGAGTTTGAAGAAATACGCAATCGGAGGAGCGAGCTTCTTTCAGAACTAAATAATATGCTAGTGAGTTTTTATAAGACATCACCTGTCCTGGTAGACTACAACAGGCTGATGCAAGGCGAGGAAGGTGTCACCAACTACTTTGATATTGAAGTCATAAAGAGCAACAAGAACACGAAAAGAAGGGAAGCGTTCCTTGATACTATAAAGATGCCAAAAGAGGCTACTGATATGCTCTCAGCAGAGATTGGTATAGTGGGAGCGACGATCCGCAAACTTGCTCTGTAGTTTCTTTGTTGTTGATGGCCCGAAATGCAATAAGTGCAGAATATGAAGGGTCAATGGATACAAGCACGAGTGACGACATAATATGGAGCCTGGAAAAATACAGAGATACTCTATGGAAGTTATATTATAAGCAAGTTATAGATGATTTTCAGTGAAGCAGGCCGATGATGATCAGGTTGCACAGAATCATTGTTCACTACACAGACAATCAACCTGGGTAACAGGAGAAGGTTGTATATGGATCGAACTTTACTCCGCACTTAACAACAACCTAATAATAATGTGCATCTATCATGCTCTAAGACAAGATAGTCTATATCATATGATGTGACCCTCTTTAAAGGTCTATTAAATCTCTGGATTTGCTTAACCTTCGGGTGTATGTGCTGCCAAGGGTCAGATTTCTTTTATCAGTTCAGTCAGCTTCCTCTTCGGCTTTGGATGCAGCGTCTTCTGCGAGTAGCCAAGGCACAAGATAGACCCTGGGACAAGATCAATGACAAGCGCCTGCATTACCTTTTGCTCATCTATCATACCTATCCACACTGATGTCAGGCCCAGCGCATGGGCCGCCAGCTGGGCATAGGCAGCTGCAAGTGTAGCATCCTGCACCGAGAACTTTTTGATAATATCCTGCGGGAAATTCATCTTGACCCTTGACGGATTCATACAAAATACTAACACCACAGGTGCATTGACGTACGGCTGGTTGTTTGCAGCCTGTACAAGTTTGAGCTTAACATCGGGGTTCTTTACATGAAAAACTTCAAAGCCTTGAAAGCCTCCCGCTGTTGGAGCAGTATCAGCTGCTGCAAATATCATTTCAAGCTTCCAGTCCTCTATTTCCCGGTCCTCAAACTTACGCTGTGATCTGCGGTTCAGCATAACATTGAAGAGGTTGGTCTGCAGGATATCATCCAGTTCTGAAGGGGCCTCCTCTTTCTTCGGGGAAAGGCTGGTGTTTCTTTCACCGGCATACATCCTTGATAAAATATCGTTGGGATTCATCCAAGTATTTTAGATATGTACTTGCAATAAAGATTTTCTATGTTAATGTAAGACTGAAATAGCGTCTTAAGCCTTGTATACCGTCAGCAAAAATGGTCAAAACGAAAAAGATGATCCTTGAAGTGCAGATCGAAATTGATATTCCAATTGACATCGTGCAGGACAGCCATAGAATAAAGGCTGTAGAAGATGGCCTTAGCCGTAGCATTTCAAAGGGTCTATACGATCAAGGCGTCTCATTTGAGATAAAGAAATGTAGTTCTGAGATCAGATAAAAGAGATAGACAATAGTTTTGCCATTATGTCTTAAATCGAGCAGGACAAGTTAATGAACAGTATCCGAAGCGCTCTTGCTTCTGCAACACATTCTTCTTCTTGCTTCTAAAATATGATAGATATGTGCTGCAACTGCAAGAGAACAAATAGGTAACTGAGATGGGACGAGAGGAAAATCGCCTTGTCAGACATTCGAGCTTGATAAACAGGTGCTCAGGACTCTGCGATCAGAGAACAAGTTGTCTGTTCAGGTTCGCTATAACTGCTCAAAAAGTTAGTTTTTCAATTTCTAGCCGAGAAAAAAGCAATCGAATAAATACCATAAAATCCAATTTGGCCCCGTTATGGAATGTGCAGTATATGACACTTACATTACAAAGAAGGATGGCAGGATAATGCACTTTGATGTAGTTGTTGACGCAGGCACACCGCATGAGAAGGCAATAGATTACGGCAAAGAATACCTTTCCAACACCGGACAGGGAGGACAAAAAATGACACAAGAAGAGTGCCAGTTCTGCCACATACAGGAAGCGCCTCCATTTGTAGAAAAGGCCATAGAACAAAGCGGCTACTGGATTCAAAAGATGGAGGGCTGCCCCTCTTAGAACTTCTTTTTATCTCTTACACTGCTAATAAAATTCGAAGGATCTTGGAGTAATGTTTTACAAACCTATAAGGTTCTTTACTCCTGCTTCAGACAATACGGCCCGAACTTTCAGCTATCACAAATTATAATTAAGGCCTCGACTGCTGATGCATTGCATTAATAAATGAACGATGAAACTGTATGGAACCTCGAAAAAAAAAGACGTATACCGACCTTTGAAGACATACTGAGGGCGCAAGAGGTGCTATTAGGGACAATTAGAAAGACACCTCTTCAAACTTCCAGAACCTTCTCAGGTCTTGCGGGGACAAACCTATTTCTTAAGTTAGAATGCCTGCAGGTGACAGGTTCTTTCAAAGCTCGTGGAGCGTTTGTCAAGATCCGCAGTCTATCAGACAAGCAGGCGAGGCATGGGGTCATTGCAGCATCTGCCGGCAATCATGCACAAGGGGTAGCATACGCTGCCGCGCTCAGAAATATCCCATGTACAATTGTCATGCCGCAGAATGCGTCACCGGCCAAAGTCGCAGCAACAAGGTCGTATGGGGCCAAAGTAGTTCGCCGGGGAGGAGATTATGATGATGCATGGGCCGCCGCACAAGAAATTGCCAAGGCAGACAATACGACGATAGTTCATGCTTTTGACGACCCTGAAATCATTGCAGGCCAAGGTACGATCGGCCTTGAGCTGCTCGAAGACCTTCCAGATGTTGACAGGGTATACCTCCCGATAGGGGGGGGAGGGCTTGCTGCTGGAATCGCAATTGTGATAAAGTCGCGAAAACCAAATATCAAGATAATAGGCGTCGAGTCAAGTGCGTTCCCGGCCATGAAAGAATCAGTTACCAAGGGGTCGATCCAGCCTACAAAGCGAGGCTACAGCATAGCAGATGGCATTGCAGTTAAGAAGCCTGGTGAACTTACTCATAAAATAATAAGCAATTACCTAGATGACATTGTGCTTATCGATGATTTATCAATTGTAAAGACAATGTTTCTCCTCATGGAACGCGCTAAGCTAGTAGTAGAGCCGGCAGGAGCCGCCAGCCTAGCTTACCTTCTGTCAAGCGGCGGGCCTGCCAGCAGCAAAGATAAAGTTGTCGCCATCCTGTCAGGAGGAAACGTCGACATGTACCTTTTGGGCCAAGTGGTAGCAAAGGGTCTAATGCAGATGGGTAGACTGCTTAAGATCTTTATCCTACTACCAGACAAGCCCGGTGCTCTTAAAAAAGTCGTAGATGGCATCGCGGACCTCAGCGTCAATATAGTCGAGGTGGAGCATGACAGACTAAGCGCACATATCCCCGCGGGAACTGCTGGAGTTTACCTGAGTCTGGAATTAGAAAACGAAAAGCACGCTCAGCGACTAGTACAGTTTCTAAAACAGGAAGGAATCGAGTTCAACGTAGTAAGTTAGTTAGCCTATGTAGTTGTACTCTCTCAGGCCTGCTTTGTCCGCAGTCTTGCCACCCAACTTGACAAGCACGAATTCCTCATGGGCTCGAATAACAGAATCGTTAAAGTTGCGCTCGTTCCTATGCAGCCTCTCATACTCATCCATTGTAAGCTTCTGTCTCAAGCCAATGTCTGCATCTAGGTCCATTTTACTCACTATCTCCTTGTATTGTGGCTGTATCACGCCGCTAAACACCATCGCACTACTGCCGCTGCCATAAGAGCCAAAACCAATCCTCTTGCCTTCTAGCTCTGTTCCTTTCTTGAACTCAAACTCTAGCAAACTTCGCAGTCCCATATACATAGATGCGGTATACAGATTGCCAATGAGTGCAGATGCTGCAAGCGAGCTTGCCATCTTTTTCTCATACACTTCATTGTAGAAAGATGTCTGCGTGAATGCGCGTCTGAACTTCTCATCTGCCTTCATAAATTCAGTGTCAGCAAGAATTGACTCAATTGTTCCACGGGGATCCTTTGGCTGGGGCTCGGGCATTCCAACCTCTTTGATTACGTTGTTCCATCTTGGGAGATGGCGCCACTCATGTCTCAACAAATACGCAAGTGCCTTCTCACCCATCTTCCTGTATGGAATGTGCACTGCAAAAAAGTCGATGTGATCAGTTATCGACTCGCCATCTTTGAGGTTGATAAGCCCAGTCTTAATTGCCTTTTCCTTGTAGGCGTCAAATGCCTTCCTAACCGATATCAAATACAGCAAATTGGAGTAGCTGCCGTTAACAAGAGGCGTTTCCTTGCCAAATGGACGATAAAAGTCATATTCGTTTTTGATTGTTGTAGATGGAACTTTTGGATCGAATGCCAAAAGCCGAGGATTCTCTTTTATCAATAGAGCAACAGCGCCTGCACCCTGTGTATATTCTCCAGTGGAACCAATATCATATTTGGCTATGTCGCTTACAACGACTATGGCAGCCTTGCCGTTGTTTTCCTCAGCCCTTATCCAGTTTGCATTGTCATAGAGTGCATAAGATCCACTAACGCAGGCAAACTTACATTCAATACCACCGGCGTGTTCAAACGAGCCTTCGCCGTAGATCTGTTCTAACATTCCAATAACAAATGAGTTCATTGCCTTTGATTCGTCCAGCGATGATTCAGTTGCAACGTAGAGCCTCCCAATATCTTGGGGATGGAGATGGTTCTTTTGCATCAACCTCGTACAAGCATTTGCCGCCATGCAGGCAGAATCCTGATTGGTGTCAGCAATGGCCATCTTCTTAATTCCTATGCCATATTCTAGCTTTTGTGGATCAATACCTCTAGCCTCGGCAAAATCCTTGTAATCGATGTAAAGCTTAGGTGTATAGATAGCCAGATCATCAATACCTACAATTGGCATTACTGAATTCCAGTAACGCCCGTAGTCATTTAAAGGTACTTCTAGATATTCTTTGATCTAACTATATCAATTTATTTGAGCAAATCCAGGACGGTACCGTTTTGAAGTAAGCTCCATAGCTTCTAATACCAGACAATAGGCACAGACAGTGAATAATAAATAGTCATATATGGTGGCTTGATAACTGGCCTCCTCCAATCCGCAGCGAAGAACCATAGGTGACACGTCACCTCCTCGTTCTTCCCTTCCTTCCAGCCGTGCTCAAAGGTAATCTCAAAACCTCTTTGGTATGGGTTCAAGCTGGGCCAGCATCACATTTAAATTGTCAAAATGCTATATCATTTTTACATCGACCAAACCGATGGGGAACAAACGGTCTGGTTGGAGTGCAGTAGGTGAGAAACTCTGCGCTTCGCCAGACATTTTACTACTCAACTACTCTGATATCAATCTCATCATATGCGTCTTTTACTGCAAGTAGGAAAAGATTGTCTTCATATATTAACAGCCAATCTTTTATACCAACTACAGGCAATTTTCGTACAAAGACCTTTTCATTCTCATTGATGGTCGTGGTAACATATGCAAACCGTGGCCGTCTGCCCTTTAGATTGAATAGCGTTTCCTGTAACTCGATGCCCTGCACTCCGCCTTGTATGTTTATCCTGACAATGTCTCCATACCTATTCTCCACTCTGGCAATAACGTAGCTTTGCCCTACATCGAACCGCTCTATGCTGAGCATTACCTTGTCTGTTGCAACCAGAGTGTCTGGGATCTCCCTATAGAGCTTTTCTGAGAGCTTATCGTAAAATATCTTCTTCATTAAAAGCCCAGTCTTGGCATTTTTGCTGAAAATCTCTGCAGTATGATTATTGACAAAGTAATGCCAAGGATTGTAGTTGCCGCAGCCGCCCCTGCGGAGAACTCGGGCACAACTACAGTGCCCCTTGCAATACCATTCCTTGTCTGGTCTATAGACTGTCCATCTCTTGCAATGCCTGTAACTTGAATCTCCATGCGGTAATTTTCATTTGCCGGAAAATCAATCGTCTGCGTATCAGTTCCGCCTTCTGCAACGAGGCCGGTCTGGCTATAGACTTGACTACCATTGTTGTCTAAAACACGGATGTTGTAGTTTACATTATTTGCTATTCTTTCTCCAGAGAACCCGTCAAGGAAGCCAAGAGTGAGGGTTGATTCTGTATTTGCATTCAGCTGGTCGGGGCTCCAGTCAAGTGCGACATTGATGTTCCCTGTATCTGTGAGTATTTCGCCTGTTGTCTGCATGTTTTGGCCAGTGGATGGTGCAAGAGTAAATCTCATTGCTGAATCGCCTTGAGGGACCTCATTGGCCATACTGATAATATCGTTTTTGTTGATCAGGTAGTGGAGAGTAACCGCCTGCTGCGAAGAAAAGGGATCAACTGAGAGCATTCTTCCAGATATCTGCT
The DNA here is from genome assembly GCA_046732455.1 of Thermoproteota archaeon. GTDB lineage: Archaea > Thermoproteota > Nitrososphaeria > Nitrososphaerales > Nitrososphaeraceae > Nitrososphaera. The sequence continues at coordinate 19,652 of JBKPNF010000103.1, forward strand.
TCCCGTTTACGGCAGCGGCAAATGAAGAACTATCTCCTATTCCTGGAAGAGTTTTTGGAATTCTCACTTCCTCATGCACAAAGATGTTTGTGTCTTTTATTCTCGAGATGTTCCAATCAAATGGCATAGACCATGTGAACGTTTCGTTGCTGCCATCGAAGCTAAAGTCACGTACTCTATCGTAATACGATATTACGGTGGTATTGTAGGGCTGACCCTTGTAATCGATATTTTGAGTGAAGACATCTCCTACACTGAGCCACGAATCAAACTTGGGAGTATTCTCCGGTGCAAATATGTTGCGTATACTATCAACGCCAAAGATCTCTACTCTAAGATGATATATCCCGCCTTCAAGGAAAAGAGGACCTTGGATGTTCACTGTTCCCCCCGGGTCTGCGACCCATGCATTAAGGAATTGCTCCTGGTTCCCAAAGATCTTAAGGTCACCTTCTGCAGGCTGCACTTTCAGCCTGAGCAGACCGCTTTCCGTATGAAAGAGAGTGGGAGGCATTATAGTCGTCGCACCTTCTCCGACTCCTTTTTCTATGCTAATGAAAAATGTTGAATACTTGATCGTCTGATTGTTGTTTGCATCGTATAGCCTGAAGAGTATATACGCGTCATTTCTGTTTGCATCCGTTAGTATGGGAGGGTTCACTTGTACTAACAAGTTGGCATTTCTATCGCCAAGTGTTGCGGTAAATGTCTCCATAGTCAGTCCGTCTCCAAAAGCCTTCAAATTAGGAAATATGGCTGCAGTTATTGATAATACTGCTAGAACTGCGGCAAAAGCAAAATATGAACCCTCGCGTCTGCCTGATCGCACTAGGATGAGTTCACACTGTGTATATTTAATTCTTAAGAAGACAAAACTCTCGCATTCTCCAATGATTTAATTATCTCACAGAAGTTAGATAATAAACAAGTGTCACGATACAGAGCGGCTGTATTAGCATCAATAGCTGCTGCAGCAGTCATCATATCGGCGGTTTTTGTCGTGCTGCAGAGCCAGAACATCTTGAAAATTAATGCTGCGGACAACTCAAATACAGGAACACTTACAATAATTTCTGTTTCTGACAGATCCCTTACCAATCAATCTAGCTATGTCATTTCGCCAGATCCTTTTGGCAAATCGAAGAATTATACAATCCAGGATGGCAGCAGCGCCGACGGAAATAATGCAGCAGGCGTTGTAAAAGTTTCTGGTTTACCCAAGGGCAAATACGTCATAACGCAGATTCAAGCTTCTTCGGGATACCAGATGGATAAGCTCCCAAAGATAGTTGAGGTAACCGATCAGAACAGCGCGGGTGTCGCCACCTTCAACAACAACATCTCAAGCCAACAAGGCGAACAACAACGGCAGCCACAGCAGAATAGAACGGCTCCGATAAGAAACCTGACTTACAATGTAAAATTTGAGTGTGGTACAATTTCTGGAGAGGAAGGACCACTAAGACCGGGTCATTATGACACGGACATCGGAATCTTGAACAAGCAGAACTTGGCAGCAAAAATCCAATGGAGCGTCACAGCAAACGGTAGCAGGAACACAAATTCGATAATAAGAATGCTTGATCCGCAGGGATCCACCAGTATAGTGTGCAAAGATCTGCAGAACATTATTAACAACGATCAGAGGTTTGTCGAAGGATTTGTCATAATTAATGTGCCCCTTGAGCCTGGACTTTTGGCATCGCTGTCGGATGGAACCCAAGTCCTTGGTCGGGACTTTGAAGAAATCAACAGCCTGCTTGAAGTACAAGCTTTCTATACTGCTAATGCACTCGACCAGCTCCCCCATCAAGTGCTTGTGGACAAGATCATGTTTTCGATATTAAACGATACGAGTAACAAGATTCCACGAGAAATGATCGGAAAAACTCTGGATATTGCTGTGCCATCTGGCCTAAATCAAATGGAAGATACAGAAATGAAGGTCAAAGATATTCTTGCTGAAAAATACGCTTTCTCCGCACAAGAGCTTGCCAATTTGCAGATAGCAATAAAAAGTCTGAGTGTAAGCGCTGGCACCATGATAGATGATCATGCGATTTCATCGTCGACTATCATGCCGCAAGCAAGCGGATAGCAGTGGGCTTTTGCATAAAAAAACAATATATACTCTCCTTCGTATCTCTTTGTCGTATGGCTAACTTTACCCTTCCTCAACTGCCCTACTCGTACGACGCATTAGAGCCACATGTTGATGCAAGAACCATGGAAATTCACCACACCAAGCATCACCAGGCGTACACCGATGGTCTTAACAAGGCGCTGGGCGGTCTTGGCCCTGAATGGCAGAACAAGGATGACATAGTTGAAATTTTGAAAGACATTGATTCTATCCCTGAAAGCGCAAGGAGCGCCGTCAACTTCCACGGTGGAGGTTATAACAACCACTCACTGTTTTGGAGTAACATGAAAAATGGTGGCGGTGGGGAGCCGGATGGTGAGCTCGGAGACGCAATCAAGAAGACATTTGGCAGCTTCAATGACTTTAAGGACAAATTCTCAAAGGATGCGATCGCAATACAGGGAAGCGGCTGGGGGTGGCTTGTATACAACCAGAATGCAAGTGGCGTGCAGTTCATAACAATGCCCAACCAGACGAGCCCCTGGACAAGGTGGAAGACAGAAAAAGTCATCCCGCTTTTGGGCATTGACGTATGGGAACATGCCTACTATCTCAAATACCAAAACCGCAGAGCGGACTATGTCGCAGCCTGGTGGAATGTGGTCAACTGGGATGAAGTAAAAAGAAACTTTCAGCAAACCCTCCGAAGGTAATTCTATTCTTTTTCTTTTTTTTAGCCTTTTTGAACTAATATTGAGCAACCGTGTTACAACACCGGCGGACGCAACAGTATTTGGCCATCTGTCCTGTCTAGCTTGCAATGCAGACCTTTATAGAATATGAAAAGTACGTCAATCACTTTTTTGATGTTCTTAATGACCATTCGGGTCGCGTGAAATATGAAATTGTGCGCAAGAGTTAGCTCTTGCGCAAATCTATGAAATTTACAAAGCCATAGTTCTCACGTGTAGTTCTGCTTACAGCCATGTTGTAGCTATAAAGTTTAGCAGAGTATTGTTCTAGTATTGGCATCATGGTGTCTATGGATCCATCAAGGTAAAAGCCGGGACAGTCGCCTGTAAATTGAAAGGTGGCATGTACCGCTGGCTGCCCCCTTGCATCAGCTTCCATCCATGATGCAAACGGGTATAGCCAGCAGACACCAGGCTTGTCGGGGTGGATGCCGCAATAGCCCTCCTTATCTAGGAACCTGCAACGAAGCGGCGTCCCATCCTCCTCAGGCCTCTCGTCCTTTTTTCTCTTAAGCGAGAGCATGCTCAATGTTGTTATGACATTTCCAAATGCTTCCTGCTCTTGCCAGCTAGAGATGGTCGTCTCGTTTCTAACAAATTCGGCCTTTGAGCTATAGCCCACTTTTTTTGCTATTCTGCCTATGTCATCCTTTGTCAGCGGCAGCCTGCCCTGTCGCTCGCAGCAGTTGTGGCAATCAGGCCAGAGACAATTCCACAAGATGTAAAGGCCATCCTTTGATAGAGTTGGTATGTGGAAGGTGGTGCCCCCGACGTTGACGGGTGTGTCTGACACTTGCTCTTTGTATTTTCCTATCTGGAAATCATACAACTTTGGATCTATTTTCCATTTTCTGGCAATAATGTCAAGCGCATCCTTGACCAGGTTAATGTCATGCTGCACTATGTCATAAGGTTATAAAACCGGGGGTTTAAACGTACTCTCAAATTGCTCAGCCATCCTATTAAAGAGCATCAGGCGGTTATTAGGAAAAAGGGCAAGCATGCGTCCTCTACTGAGAATCGCAGGATGGTCTGGGAAAATGTCGTTTGGCCCCTTGTGTTAGAGATGAACAGGTCTTACTTTACCTTAAAGGAGTACCATGCAAAAAGAGATACATTTTGCACGAAAAGCAGGGTCCTTCCTTCAAAAGTCGCTGGAGGGTTTGTTTCATTGCTCGTTAAGGGCATCATTGTCAGAGACAAGAACATCTACTCCATACACTACCGTCTCATTCCATATATGAGAAAAAAGGCGGATCTCGAATACGGTCTTGTCACAAGGGAAATCTATACTAAGCGTTAAAATATCCGGTCAAACAGCCGACTTGATGTAGCTCGTGTTAGCCCGGTCGAATCCAATAAAAAAATTGGGTGCCGAATCTAGTGGCCAATCTCCAAGGTTGAGGGCTAGGGATTCCAGGCTCTGGATCTCACACAGAGAAAAGAAACCTGGAGACAGCAGTTCGAATCTGCTCCGGGCTACCAACTTTTTTTCTAAATTTTTGGGCCCGCTTTTACTATATCCTTTGGCATGTTGCCAAACTTTTCAAAGTTCTTGATAAAGAGCGCTGCAAGTCGCCTTGCTGCGGCATCGTACTTATCTTTGTCAGACCAAGTGTTACGAGGGTCCAGCACTTCATCAGGCACCCCAGAACATGATGTGGGCATGTCAAGGTTGAATATTTCATGGTGCTTCAGCGCCACTTCCTCAATCTTGCGGCTGATCGCCGCAGTAACCATCGCCCTTGTGTATGTTAGGTTCATTCTCTTGCCTATCCCATAAGGTCCACCGGTCCAACCTGTATTGATAAGGTACACTCGTGTTCCGTGCTCTGTTATCTTTTCACCAAGCATCTTCGCATATTTAGATGCGTGTAGTGGCATGAACGGAGCTCCAAAGCAGTGCGAAAATGTCTCCTTTGGCTCAGTGATGCCGCGCTCAGTTCCAGCAAGCTTGCTCGTATAACCGGACATAAAGTGATACATTGCGCCCTGTTTTGTCAGTTTGGCTATCGGAGGCATGACGCCAAAAGCGTCTGCAGTGAGGAACACAATTACTTTTGGATGGCCTGCAATGCTTGGTATTACTGCGCCATTGATATAGTCAATAGGATATGCTACGCGGGTATTTTCCGTCTGACTTCCATTGTCAAAGTCTGGCTCTCTAGTACTATCATCCACTACAACATTTTCCATCACAGAGCCAAAACGGATCGCACTCCAAATCTGGGGCTCGCTATCCTTTTCAAGATTAATACATTTGGCATAACAGCCTCCTTCAAAGTTGAAAATGCCATTGTTAGACCATCCGTGCTCGTCGTCACCCACCAGCCTGCGATCTGAATCAGCTGAGAGCGTTGTTTTGCCGGTGCCAGATAGGCCAAAGAACAACGCAGTATTGCCCTCCCTGCCAACATTAGCAGAGCAGTGCATTGGAAAGACATCTTTCTTTGGCAGGATAAAGTTCATGATGGAAAACATAGCCTTCTTGATCTCACCAGCGTACGAAGTCGATCCAATTAAGACTAACTTTTTCTTGAAGTTGATAATGATGAAGGTCTCTGTCCTTGTGCCCATCTTTTCCGGGGCAGCGGAAAAGTCGTCGCAAGAGAGCAATGTGAACTCGGGTACGTGACTTTCCAACCCCTCTGGCATGGGCCTAATGAATAGCTGGCGGGCAAATAGATTATGCCAGGCCCTGTTATTGATGATTCTTATCGGCAGCCTGTTCTCTGGATCTGCCCCCACAAAGCCATCAAAGATAAAGAACTCCTTATCCTCCACCTGTTTCTTCATCATTCTAAATATCCTTTGAAAATTCTCCTCGGAAATCGGGTGGTTGACCTTGCCCCAGTCGATGGTATTGTGGGTTACTTCATCATCGACTATATACCTATCATCTGGCGACCTCCCAGTGAACTTCCCGGTTTTAACAGAAAGAGCGCCAGTTGACGAAAGAATGCCTTCCTTTCTTTTAATTATGATCTCGACCAGCGACGGAACTGACAGGTTGTAGTAGGATCTGCCAAGCTTGATGTCCATCTCTGCAAGCTGTATCATAGAGTTTGTAGTTATAATCTTTGGGTTGTATTTAGTAAGCACCTATAACTTAAGTTATATCTGACTAGTGCCCTTGTATGTAACACTCATAGAGAAATGCTCCAATTGCCTCGGTCCAATTCTCTCACGTGCTCTTTGAGGTCTCTGCTAGCTCCTGGTTTTTTCCACTTTATTACAACAGAGATATCTTGGTGCTTTGCTGTTCAGATTGCAGACTATGCAATTGATTTGATCAGAGGAGGACATTTGGCATTACATTTTTTTCCAAGCCAGCAGAAAACCTTTATCACTATGAGCAAAGGTGTACTTGAAAGGTGACCTTCCACTTAAGGTCTAACATTCGCTTGCAAGGAATGTCAGATTATTACAGATATCAAATGTGTTCGCCAGCGGAGGCTATTATTATTGTTGTTTTAGTGCGTTTTTGATCAGATCAGCTCTCTTAGCCAGTATGTCAAGAAATTCTACAAACTCCTCTTCAGTGGCATTACGCTTTAGCGCTCGCCTTGTCTGGTAGTGGAAGGAATTGTAAATGCGGCCCATCGCGATGCCAAAGGCAAAATCGTCTTGGCTGGATACAGGAATGTGGGATAGCATCTTTTGGATCTTTGAAATTTCATCAGCGCTTGATATTGTTTCTTGTATCTTGGCAAGCAGAGCCTTTTTTATTCTTGCATCCATAATCAGCCAACCCGCATCGGAATTTCATTGATGTGATATTAAAAGAATCCTGCGGGGCTATTCGTATTGCTAGAAGAAACAATAAATATTTTTGCCAAATGGCAAATCAAACATGCTGGGCTGTTTACTGTTGTCCGGAGTGTAAAGCATGTATATTTATATCAGAAATTTGGCTTTTGGCTACGATTCCTAACTGCTATAATGTCCAGGCCTTTACTACTGTAGTCGATACAGGAACGTCCTACAGACATCGAACGCATCTGATACTCTGAGTTAACTTCCTCTGTAAACAACGGGAAAGCTATTGAAGCATGTAGAGCTCGCAGCGATGAGCTTTACCCTGGATGGGATCTTCTTAAAAGGCAATTTTTCGGTTCAAACCCGGAAACTCGAGGAAAAAATACTTCTGTATGATAAGTGAAATAACCATCATGATGACGCTTCCACGTCGATGGCCCTAGCAATTTGTAGCTTGCACCTAGAATCGAAGCAGGAGCGGAAGCTGCTACATCAAATTTGGAGCATTAGATTGGTGGTAGCAAAAAGGGCTTTTTTTAAGGTCGACGCGCTATCTCCGATGCAAGCATTATCAAGTATCATGATTATAATAAAGTCAAACCCTGATGTAAAAAAGTGAGGAGAAAAGGGTTAGGCTGTAGTCTTGTATTCCCTTTCCCTTCCATACGACTGCATCCATAGGCCGCTAAATACCAAGGTGCTTGTTAACGCTGCCGCCGCTAGGACCTGTCCTACTGGGAGTTGCATTATGGATCCAATAACAAATGGAATAGCAGCGCCTATTGCACTCATTGGCAACCACTTAGTTGCAGCCAGCCTTGCTCTATCTACTTTTTCTGACTCGTTCAACATTTGCTTTTCACTCGCCTCTTATTCTTGCAATATTACTCTTGTGTAAACGGTACTTAAGCCATACGGATCTTTACTAAATGCAACCCACATCCCAAAAGTTTGCATCTCCTAATATTCAGGCATAGATGCATTATAGAGATTAAAACCTAAATGATATGGTAGAAAGGATTCTTAGGCCATGATAGCATATAGATTTGTATATTTTTTTCGGTAATGCCATGAGCCAATTTCACAACTATGGGATACTACAGAAGGATAGGAATAGGTAAAATTGACGTAAATTAAACGCCTAATGGTTGGGTTTTGACCCGAGGCCTACCTAGAGTATTTTATCACACACTTACAGTTGTTCGAGGATAGTCGGGACACTAAAAAGAGAAACATTATTGTTATTTTCGACTATTACCCGCCGAGAATGCAGCCGTCCAGGAACGGGTGATAGCGAAACAAAATTAACAAGAATAGTAGTCTCTGATGTCTGCAAATCTTCTTCATATTTTTTGTGATCTCGTCTTTTTAGAGGGCTTAGACTTGCAGGTAAATTCAATAAGAATTCTCTGAAACAGTCCATTAGGGTGTCTCTCCTCTTTGCCAGATATGAAAAACTTACCAAAAATACCTCAAACATTGCGAAAACGAGAATCCCTATTTTCGTCTCAAGCGATCACTAGAACAATATTTTGACTTTCTCTAGAACGGTCAATGGTACCAGACCATCACCCATGATTCTCAAATTATAAATTCTTTAGAACACGTGGGAAAAATGACCACTGCTATATCCTTTGGTAGCATTCATAGTTATATGATATGCAAGCAGGATCAGCGGAGAGATTACACAACCTTCAGCTCTAGCTGCTGTAACGCAAGCAACCAGCATAGGGTCAGGAATAGGACAGAAGGTTTTCTCCCAAACGGCCAGGTCCAGCTACAGAAAGAAGAGGCGAAACAAAATGCCGACTAGGGATAAAGTAGAACAGACCGCTGAAATTCAAATCGGTTCAGTTTCACTCACAGGTGACTTGAATATTCCAGAGGGAGCACAAGGAATAGTCCTATTTGCTCATGGAAGTGGAAGTGGAAGGAAAAGTCCGAGAAATAGATATGTCGCCAGAGTATTGCAGGAAGCTGGTCTAGGCACGTTGCTTTTTGACTTACTCACACAAGAAGAAGAGGTAGTAGACGCGCAAACTAGGCATTTGAGATTTGATATTGTATTGCTCTCTAATAGGCTAGTAAGCGTCACGGATTGGCTGGATCGGAATCGCGCTGTCGGTAGCAACCTGGGCATAGGCTACTTTGGAGCCAGCACAGGAGCAGCAGCTGCATTGGTGGCTGCGGCGAAAAGAGCAGATAGAATCAGAGCAGTCGTTTCACGCGGAGGTCGACCTGATTTAGCAGACCGCTACTTAGGTCAAATCAGAGCACCAACACTTCTCATTGTAGGAGGATATGATACCTCTGTAATTCGAATGAATCAAGAAGCATTTGGCAAGTTGCAACAGCTATCTCCGGAAAAAGACGAAAAGAAACTCGTCATTGTGCCTCAAGCTACTCATTTATTTGAAGAACCAGGCAAACTTGAGAGGGTAGCACAGCTGGCAACTGAATGGTTTGCTCGCTTGCTCTCCCAACCATAGCAGATATCGACAAATGACACAAAGAAAGCCAAGATACCTGATGGGCTCAAAAAATTGCTTGGAGAAGAATAATACAAGATATCGAATTCCACATGGCGAGCTTGGTTAGAAGCTCTGCATTATGCAAGGGGTGTGGCCTTCAGTAAAAAAAGTATTTCAATAGTAATAGAATCTATTTTGTTTGGTTGGTCATAGTCTTATTGTTAGCGGCACTGCTCTCTAATCAACACTATTCGCTCAAGCAAACAGACTTTATTCATTTTTTTTCACATCAATGGAAGGATTGCTAACTGCGGGTGCTAGTCGATCTATGTCTGGACAGTCAGAATTATAATTATTTGTAATATAACCATTGGATAATAATTTTTCTTTTAGAGCTTCTCCGCTTCCGCAGGGCATTGCCAAATGGCATCAATGCTCGCTGGGTTCTGAGCCGCCATGATCTGCAGAGGTCGTCGGGTTTGGAGCTAGAAGAGCCCGACATATTAAGGGCATATCATGTGCAGTGTACCAGATAATTCTGTGGTAGAACTTGAGGCCTGTAGTCTGCCTGAGGATGTATTGGCATCCTCTCCCCGCCTAAACGCCCATGAAGCTGTTCGTCGGTGGGTACAAAGCGACACATAAATCTGATGTCGGAATAGAGGAGTTTTATTGAAATGATAATGACTAGTACTAATGTCTTTATTCTTCTGAGAAGGACTGATTCGCTAGATAAAAAAGGAAATTTCTGATAGTCAATAAAATATTCCCAAAGTTAGTAGTCAAATGTGAAGTAGAGAGCGGTGATATCAACTCTGTCAGTATATCAATACAGGCCAGGCAAAACAGCTAAGTACCTTCTCCTAGGGTTCTTGTTACTGTCCTTTTCATACCTATTGTTACAAACCTTTCATTTAGAATTTCCTTTAGCACATCTGACCGTGAGCATACACCTATAAGCCTACCATCGTTTTGAACTACCGGGAGCATAATTATTCCTTTTTTATCCATAATATCAATTATATCAGTCACATCTGTATCTTCCTTGACTGAAAATGGCCCAGGGGACATTATCTCCTTAGCAATTATTGTAGTCAAGTCCCCGCCGCTTTTTATAGCGCGCAGGATATCAATTGTCGTAACTACACCGAGCAATTTGCCATCATCTTTGCTTATTATAGGCATGCCATTTATGGCACCTAGCACTATTCTGGTGGCAACTTCTATTGCGCTTACATTTTCTGTGGCAGCGATGATATCGACAGACATTAAGTCTATGGCTTTCATGTATCCTTCATCCAATACATGTTTGCAACAACAGATAAGAAGGTAACAGGACAGGTTGCACATATTTGCTGCCAACTTGCCTTCCCATTCACAGAATTTCTTACGTCCAGAGAATCGTTTTAAATTATTCAATGCAATAGATGAAGAATCGTGACAATGCCGGAAAAAAGACAGCCTGAACAAGAGATCGAAGTTGAGGGCAGAGGCTCAAACCCAAGAGATCATTACCTATCCGAGTAACGCTTGTATAATGCTGTAAAATATGCGATATGTCCTTTGCGAGCTCATCAGATTCTCTGCAGTTACTATTGGTGCTCTCGGTTAGAATATTCATTTTGCTCTTTTCCGAATTTCATCATGTATTAATTGAGCAAGCAATAGGATTTTTAAAATAGTCTGACGAAAAACCAAACAAGTGGTTGTGCTGCAGGCAATTAACCACACTAATAGATATATAATCTTCAGTAAAATTGCCCGCAAGTTAAAGTTAGTCGAGAAATTGGAAGGAGATAGCATAGAGAAGAAAATGCTTCATGTCGGCAAGGAAATGAAAAGATTCTTTTCATCCAGCTTAGATAAAGAAGAACATATATTTTCATATCATATCATAGAGGCAACTTTGGCAAACTTAATGATGAGCAGCACCGATCAGCAACGGGACAAAAGAAAAGAAATGCATATAACTTTTCTTGCCTTATCCCGATACGTTACCGAACCCAAAATCTATTATCATCGCAGTCAAAAAAGAAGAGGATTCGCATGGTTCTGTAGGTAAGTTATCTCTAGTTCAATACACCTATGCTCTTTTCAAACCTTGGATGATATCTCCAAGAGATTTGACTGTCTCCGACATTCCATCAAAAATCCGCCCCCTCCTCACAGCTGCTACATTTAAGCTCACGCTTCTAAACCTGCCTCTAGCTATTATGTTCCTTATCTTAGCGATACATTCATCTGGAGTTCCAGCCACCGCAAATTTATCAACGATTTCCTCATCTACTAGTCTATCTATCTCTTTGGGATATTGCACATTAGGCGAGAAGTACCAGCCTTTCACTTTCTTGACTGCATCTACAATTTTCAACAATTTCGCCTCATCTATTAGCATATCAGGAGGTCTTAGCAGCGCCAAGTAATATGCAGCGTATAACTTGACACTTTGCTTTGCTAACTCGCCGTCGCTCGAAGCGCATATAGTTAGACGTGGTGCTATATCTATACTATCGATATCTCTTCCTGCATGCATTGCACCTTCTGAAATCCAGCGAAGATAATTTGTTAGCTGTTGCTCAGAACTATATCGAGCTCCAATCACAATTATGTCAGCCACCTCGCCAGCCAGTTTTGCAATCCTAGGACTCCGGGTTCCGATAAGGATTGGGATACTATGTTGTGGACGAATTTCTAGTCTAGCATGGTTGTAAGGCAATTGATAGATTTTGCCTCGGTAGCTAACGGCTCTTCCAGTCATTAATTCCCTGATAATATGAACAGCCTCTCTAAGTGTTGATTCAGGGGGAGACCGAATTACTCCAAGTTCTCCAAGCCCCGCACCGGCTCCTATACCTACAAAGGCTCTTCCATCTGATATTTCATCTAGTGTTGATGCGGCTGCTGCAATTACAGCAGGATGTCTTGTATAAGGGTTGGTTACAAGACTTCCTATTTTCAACCGCTTCGTGACAAGAGCACACAACGCTTGTATTTCATAGGTGTCTGGATAAAATATCACATCAGATATTCCAAGTCTATCTAGGCCGACTTCTTCTGCAAGCCCTGCTAGGTTCATGATCTCTTTAGTTCTAAGAACAGGAGTTATCTCAGCCTCGAATATGAGGGCCATGGATAAGATCAGTAGTCTAACATCATTAACATTCCATTCTACTCTTTTATAAAGAAGAAATTTCCTACTTCGTCGAGAACCGCAAGTTTAAATTATTTTTAAGAGAGCAAAGTCCATCAAAGAGGCGGCAACAGTAAAGAAGATAAAGCGCCATATAGGAATGTGCACCAGAGGCACAGGATCGCCACAATCCCGGACCTGTGTGAATGTTGAAAGAGGTTCGTGTGTCAGACCGCCCATCGAGTTTACCCAGTGAAGGTTTTTTCTTAAATAAATTGCAGTCAGCTAGAAGAAATTAATTCATCCATTGAATTTTTTAGTTAGCTTGCCCTGAATGCCCCTGATATGCAATATGACAAAGCATGGCAATGATACTGGACTGACGTTCACAAGGAAGGCTAAAGCTGACTTTGCTGACAAATTCAAACTACAGATAACCAACATATTCAAATATTTTCCAGAACTCCAAAGTGAAGCTGTTTACGTCGGTTGGATAGCGCCCCGCGGCTGGGCTAGAGGCTGTTGTTATAGCACCTGTGCGACCACAAATCGGCGATTGAAGATAGGCCTTCAGCCCAACGAAAGGAATTTTACAATAGCGCATGAGTTTACTCACCTGCTTCAAGCAACAAAAAAAGAAGAGCTTGCAATACCCACTGGTGAAAAAGCTTGTGATATTTGGGCTTTAACTCGATTGCCGCTGGACATGATCGATGACTCTCCTAGTT
>JBKPNF010000104.1:0-8063 GCA_046732455.1 Thermoproteota archaeon
GGGGCGAGGCGGGATCAAGTGTGTCTGTTGGGGTATTATTGATAATGATAGTGTCACGAGCAGGATCCGCTTGCGTGGTCAATGCCCATATCACCTCGTTTATATCATGGACGTTAATGTCGCTATCGACGACTATGAATATTTTAGTCAGCGATAGCTGCCCCATGCCCCAAAGCCCCATCATGACTTTCTTAGCCTGACCTGGATAATGTTTCTTTATTGAAATTATCGCAAGACCTTGGAACCAGCCAGAAGCAGGCATAGAAAAGTCGATGACTTCAGGCTGGAGCATCTGAATGAGGGGCAGAAACGAACGCTCGATCACCTTGCCAATATACGCATCTTCCAGTATCGGCTTGCCTACCACTGTCGTGAGGTAGACCGGCCGATTCCGCCGCATTATTCCTGTCAGTGTGAACGTTGGAAATGGCTCTGCTGGTGTATAATATCCTGTATGGTCACCAAAGGGCCCTTCCATTCTGATGTCGTTTGGATCAATATACCCCTCAAGCACAATCTCAGCATTTGCTGGCACTTCGAGGTCATCATCTGTTGTCGTGCATTTTACCAGTTTGACACCTTTTTTTCTAATGATACCGGAAAACAGATATTTGTCCATTCCTTCTGGCACAGGCGCAACTGCACTAAAGACGGTGGCGGGGTCTGCACCAATCACTATGGCAACCTCGATCTTCTTTTTCTTTTGTTCTTTGATCATCTTATAGTGTTGTGCACCCCGTTTGTGTGTCTGCCAATGCATTATTGCGTGTTTGTCATCGATGATCTGGATGCGGTAAACTCCCAAGTTACGGATGTCGGTTTCAGGATGTTTAGTTACGGTCATGCCAAAAGTTATAAAGCGCCCAGCGTCGCCTGGAAAGGACTTGAGCACAGGCATAGAATTGAGTGACACCTTGTTGCTGTCTGTTTCAACAACTTCGGTGACCGGTCCGTGGTCTGCGTACTTGGGACCATATTCACTTATCTCGGACAGCTTGGGCAGCATCTTTAATTTGTTGAGCATGCCTGAAGGCATTTTCATTTTTGTAAGCTCTGTAATGCGTCTTCCAATTTCAGAAAAGTCATCGGTTTCAAGCGCTATTTCTAGCCGTTTCATGCTGCCAAAGGCGTTGCCAAGCACCTGTATGCTTGAGCCTTCGACATTTTCAAAAAGCACCGCTGGTTGGTTTCCGGCATACATCAGCCGTCGCATAATTTCTGCAATCTCCAAGTTTGGGCTGACCTTTGTTTTGACTCGCCTAAGCTGGTCTGTCTGTTCAAGTGCTTCAACATACTCACCTAGGCTTTCAAAGGGCAATGTCACAGATATTCCGGCTATGAAAAATATACCTTTGCATTGTTTCATAATCAGTAAATAGTTATCGATGCCACTACAACCATGTCCGATAAAGAAAGAGATTACGAGGAAGGCGCTCCAGGAACAGAAGCTAAAAGAAAGGATGATCCATTAAAAGAATACCGCGACAAAGAGCCGATGACGCCTGCCAAGATAAAGGAGCACGAACCAACGGCTGTCAAGCGTGAAATGGAAGAAAATATTACAGAATCAGGCCAGACAGGGACAGACGCAGAAAAGGCAGCTGAGATAGCAAGAACCAAGGGAATGGCAAAAGGAACAGCTGGTGCGGCTGAAACAGGCGACCAGTACGAGCAAGGTGCTGCTGGATCAAATAAATAAATCAATCTTTTTTCTTTTTGTTTGGCAAGAGTCAGAGTATGAAAAAGTGATTTTGCAGAAGATCAGAAGTAGGCGATAGTGTAAGCAAAAGATCAAAAACCACTAATATTGAAGTTGGATCACAAAGAGGTCTAAAGTAGACTTTAATATGAATACAAGTAGTTAAAATTGCCCGACAAAGAGAATGCGACGATCTTTATCCAGATTTTAAATATGGGTGATAGTCAAATATGATGTTTTTATTAATTTAGCATGCAAGAACTCAACCTTGTCCGGCACAAGAATGGGAAAGATAAAGATATTGGCAAGACGCTAGCCTCTGACAGGTTTCCAAACACCATGGACAGTTTTTGGTTTTCGATCAATCCCGACATCATTATAAGTCCTTTTGACTTTGTCACAGTCGGACAAATTTTCAATACAAGAACTATCGGTATGGTAAAGGAACTTCAGGCTTTGGAAGATGTCGGAACGGCAGCCAGGGTTGCTATAATGGCAAATACAGGCATAGAAAACCAAACAACAAAGAATATAGCTATAGGGATGCCTGTCGGAGCAGCCAAACCTGTCAGGTTTGCCAATCAAAAGGAGGTGATATTTGCCCTTGGAATACCAGAGATG
The DNA here is from genome assembly GCA_046732455.1 of Thermoproteota archaeon. Lineage (GTDB taxonomy): Archaea > Thermoproteota > Nitrososphaeria > Nitrososphaerales > Nitrososphaeraceae > Nitrososphaera. The sequence goes on from JBKPNF010000104.1 coordinate 2,321, forward strand.
CAAAATCCCATTCCTGCTGGAATAATAGAAATTACAAATGGTCTCCAAGTGCCGATATCACTAGACATTTCATACCTGCTCGGACCTGACACAGCACATGTAAATGCAGCCGGCATTTCGGGGAACTTAAAAACGTCGTATCTTTTTTTTCTGCTCCAATCCGCGTATCAGAGACTTGTAAAAGATAGGCAGGACGATGTGGCGATAATAATTTTTAACACAAAGGAAGAGAATCTGCTTCACATCGACGAAAAAAAGAAGATCAACAAAAAGACAAAGAAGTTGTTTGAGTTACTTGACCTCGATATAAAGCCATTTGAAAATGTCACTTATTTCTTGCCAAGGGGAAAAGACGGTATGGCTAACTCTGTTGCTGTGCCGAGCAACTCAAAGACATATTCCTTTGGACTAGAGGACGTATACGACAGACTGGACTTGTTGTTTGGAACTAATGATGATAGTTATAATGTTTCATCGATACTGAACTACATCTATGAGGCCTGGCCGTTGCTCACCGGTAGCAAGCGGGTAAGCACGTGGAGCGGTCTGCTTGGATTCAGAGGCTACCCTCAGGAGGTAGTGGCGCACAAATCCACGCTACTTCGCTTCCTTGGTAATGTCCAGAGGTTTCGCAAGTCTCCTATGTTTATAGACCACAAGGTAACGAGTACGTACCTTGGCAAAGAGATCAAAAAAATCAGACGAGGCGACGTTTTTGTCATTGACATATCAATGATACCTACTCTAGAGGAACAGGGGTTTGTAGTGGGAGATGTAATGAAAAGCATCGACGAGCTGTACTCTTCAAGGCAGAGCGGCAAAAGGCCCAAGTACATTCTGATTTTTGTTGACGAGATCAACAGATTCATCCCACGATCTGGACGCAATATATCGGCTGTAGCCGAACAGGTAATGAGGACTGTAGTCGCGGGTAGGTCACGAGGCACAATCCTATTCTCTGCTCAGCAGTTTAAAAGCACTGTCGATCCAGCATTGTATGAGGGTATGGGCATGCACATAATTGCCAAACTAGGCATGTCTGAACTGTCGACACCACCCTATTCAATGATAGACGAAAGCACAAAGGCAAACATAGTCAGACTCAATAAAGGTGAGCTTGTAATGGTGCATCCCGCCTTTCGACAGCCTATCAAGATAGTATTTCCAAATGCACCATTCAAGACAGGTTAGGCATCCTTCAGGAACTTGTTGGTGTTCTTGCTTACAAGTGGTATTATCTTTTCCATTATTATCTCGTGCACGCCCCGCCCTGTCTCTCGGTCAAATGATAGCAGGAGCACATAATAGAGGCGACTGTTCTCGTCAGCAATGGGAATTGTAGCCCTGACGAGCTTGGCGTAGTTTGACATGGCATAATTAATCTTGCCAAGGAGGTACTCCCATCTAAGGCGTGTATATTGGCGAGTGGCGGCTGTGATTGCATATTGTGCCCGCTCCTCCGGATTGAGTAGTGGTTTGAGGCCTTTCCGTTCTGCTATTGCCACAAGGTGGCCGTCTCCATCCGCAATGCCGGCAAACCTGATCGATTTGTCAAGGGTAATCACCTTGTCGCAAAATTCCTGAAAGAATGGCTTCATTCTTATTCATCTCCAAAAGATGAGTATATTTGATTTTCGTACAGACATAAGCAAATACTTAAATGGGCTGCGCTGAGCATTTTGTCTGCTTTGTCTGCCCAGGAAGTTGCATTGTTAGAAGATCGCAGGAACTCGCTGTTGAACAGGCGTGAGGTAAAGGTGCTTTTCAGGGGAGCGGCTGGCAAAATTAATAGAAATGAGGTTGCCGAGAAAATAGCCAACCAGCTCAGTGTCAATAAAAAGCAGGTTATTCCGATAAACCTTAGATGTCAAACTGGCATGATCGATGTTCACGCTGTATTATATGTCTATGACGATGAAAATGAGGCTGCAAGACAACTACCACGCTACAGGCTGCTGAGGACGCTCTCAAGGGAGGAAAGGAAGAAGATACTTGATGAAGAAAAGGCTGCCAAGCTTAGAGCCAAGCAGGAAGCTGCTACTTCAAAAAGTGGTGCTGCTGGAGGTGCCAAGAGGTAATGGCGGACAAAAAGACTCCAGGTAAAGGCGAGGTCGCCATATACAAATTCTACAATATACAAGGTGATAAAGTAACAAGGACCAAGCGCGATTGCCCCCGCTGCGGCAAAGGAACTTTCATGGCAGAACACAAGAACAGGTTTACCTGTGGCAAGTGCGGCTTTACTGAGTTCACTCACACTGAAAGTGCCAAGAAGACGAAAAGGTAAAAAAGCTAGTCGGCAATAGCCTTCATTTCTTTTTTGATCGTATGCACTATTGATGGTACAAGCGCAGGGTAAAAGGATTCTATATACTGTTTGCTATTAGCAAGGCGCGAGATATTACTTGGGTCTCCAACGGTTACATATCCTTCAACAAATTCCTTTGTTATTGTAGCTGCCATCTTGCTATTGCGAGTGCTCCTCAGGCCCCAGCTAATGAACTGCGCAATGTCCCATGCTGGATCGCCGTCGTGAAAGATAAACTGCTCGACGTTAGTAAAGTAGAGATCCTTTTCGCTGACAATGATGTTTTTGGGTTTGATGTTGCCAAGCGTTGCGCCAGTGCTGTGGATCTTTGCAATCTCTGCTCCAGCTTCATTAATCAAACTGACACCATCTTTGCCACCCATACAATCTTTTATCACATCTGCTAGTGTTATACCTTCGACAAATCGCGTCACTAGCAGTCTCCTATCGAGAACGACTGCCTCAATAATGGGCGTGAGGAGGCCAAGGCCACGTATATATCGGATTGCCTTGTATTCCGAGCCGAGCCTAAAGAGCGGGTCTGTCTTCAACCTCTTTACCGGCGCACTCGACTGACCCACCATTCCCCACCTGAGTGTTTTTGATTTTGCAAGCTCTTTGACTACGATTTTGTATTCGCCGGAGTCATGCTTTATCAGATACATTGTGGTTCTGCAGTTCTTGTTTCCAAGCTGCATCTTTTTTGAAACAGAGTAACTGCCAGGCTGTCCGGCTAGATCGTCAAGCCAATTCCTGCCATCGACTATTAGTCTGCCTTCGGGCAGTCTCCAGTATGCCTTCCTTGGGAATAACATAAAATCAGGCGCTTTCATCATCTGCCTTACCCGACGCCGGATTTTGGATTCAGCTTCATTAACAGCAAAGTGCATAATTTTTCTTCCAGCATAAGTGTGCACAAAATATGAGCTGAACTCCCGCAGCCTTTTCGTAAGCTTTAGACGGATTCGTCTTTTTTCTAGAAATATACGCTTGTCGGATATCTGTAAAAGACCATCCTGCCTTATGGCAAAAATTTCGTCATCCTCTGCAACAATATCTGCCACTGCTCTATAGTAGCCCTCAAGTGCAAACTCGATGTTGCGCTTAGAAGTAGTATACGTCTTGTAGTAGCTGTATGCAGCGCCCGCATATAGGGACATCCTGCGCCTTATCTTCGAAAATGCTATAAAGTCTAGCGGAAAGATTATTTCTGTGCCGAGCACGCTGGTAGATTCTAAGATATCGCGTACTTCCTCCAAGATAACTCGCCGCTTGTAAGCCTGCTCAATCATCGCAAGAAACTCAGCATTGGCAATTGGTTCGTAAACATGGAGCAGACGACCTACTACAAATTCACCAAGGAAAGCCCTCTGGGCATCACGTAACAGTGCTTCACGGTCAACTGCAAGCGCAGATACTTTTGTACTGGATTCACGAAAATAGGTGTATTTGACCACATGGGGGTAATTCTCTAGGACGACAAGGACATCTATATCACTGTCAGGCCGATTGTAGCCGGCTACCCTTGAGCCATATATGCATGCAGCAATCATTTTGCGGCTCTTTGCAACTTTGCCAATACATTTCTTGATAACTTTGAGTTCGTCTGGGGAAATGCTAGACATGGCTAATTTTTTTCTTTCTGAGCTTTATGTTTTTCAAATTCAGTAATTTTGTCCTTGATACTCTTCTCGACATTCAAGCATGCCATAGCCTCTATGGGAATTTTTATGATATTTGCATCCATCGATACCTTTGAAGTTGGGAGGCCTTTGTTCATCCACGTTTTCATGATCTTCTCTTCCAGCTTCAGATCTCTAAAGCCTTCAGGGAATCGGGTGGTGATGTGTCTTATTAGAGTGGGGTCGGATTTGAAGACAGCCCGCACTTCAATGAGCCTACTTGCGTCAGCATAGGTTCCTTCAAAGAGTGTACCAGATACTTCATCGGATATTACTTTCATCTTAAGTATTCTATTTACGAGTTCCAAGTAGTGCATAAACTCATGTGCCAAAATCGCATGTATCGTGCCTTTGAGGCCGTAGGTAATGAGAGGCGCGGTAATCTGCACAACCACATGTAGTTGCTTGTGCGCATCTACCACTGGTACCGTCCTTGCAAATAGTATCCCTGTCTCAGTAAACTCGACGACAGAAGTAGAGATCACAAGAGTTGGCTCCGCATAATAATAAGGATATTTCAGACCGGATGCTTCCTCGACTCGCTTAATGCCCTCTATGACTATGGGAAATCTTTTCATTACAAGGTCATAAACTTTTTGTGGGATCCGGCCAAGCCGGTAGGCATTGTGAACTTTGTAGAGCGGGTCAAAATTGCTCATCTATCCCTGATGTCAAATTGAGCAGCCGAAAGAAAAACGTTACTGAAGCTGGACATCCAATATGTCAAATAATATACATTCGCACTTCGCTCCAAGAATTTCTGAAATATTAGGTTTCATAAATTCTTCACCGCCTACAAGTTGTTTGATCATGAGCCCGCCATCTGCGACAATCGTAAGGTTAAACTGATTGCTGTCGAGCTGTCTGACCCGTATAGAATAGATGCCTTTTGTGCCCATTTTTGACTTGTTCTCAAAGCTCACTTTAGACCCAGAGAGGGAACTGAGCTCTTTCAGATTTTTTTTTGTCAGGACATTTTCACATTTTATGTGTATTCTGGTCTTAACTTTAAAGCGTGGTTGGATTACCGGTTTATCATTGATCATGCTCAGCATTGCTGTGATGCTATTGCGTTTGATTCTCTTATTCTTAAGCTTCCTCTTCTTTGGATTAAGGACACGCACATAAAATGGCCGGCCGCTTCCAAGAACAAGGCTGCTTTGATCCTCGCTTCCGATCCATGTGAACTTTAGTGTTTGACCTTTAGTAACCCTTACTAGCTCTTTTGTAATGATGCCTTCGACACTTTCGTATCCTGACAAGCCCGAATAATTACAGGAATTGCAGCCCTTACCTCCGCAACTAATGCACTTATCCTGTTTTTGGGGCAATCCTCTTGACTTTTTGATGTAAACTCCGGCAAATGTAATCGGTCTGGATGTGACTGCTACGTCTACATTGTTCTCCTTATCCACGGTTAGAGTGATAGTGATGTCTGGCTTTCCATATTCCACCTTCTTTCCCATCAGCCGGGCAAGTCGCGTGCCAAGCTGCCTAGTCATATAGTACTTGATACTCTCTTTTCCCTTTATTTTCAGCCGAGCCCTCATTGCGTCTTCCCTCTCATAAATCTGAGTCGATAGCGTGGCGCCAATAAGAAAAGTGTCAAACTCAAAGCCCTTGACTCCAGCTAATATGTTGTTTGCTATAGCATCAAGGCTGTCCATCAGTCCTCTGCAGATGTAGCAAGGCTCAGTGGACTTGCCTGTACTGAAGTGCCTTTCGAGACAGTGCTTGCAGAGTCCGTATTGCT
>JBKPNF010000105.1:0-6311 GCA_046732455.1 Thermoproteota archaeon
CTGGACGAAGCAGACAGGATGCTCGACATGGGGTTTATTGACGACATTAAGTTCATCCTGTTCTATGTCAACGATGACAGGCAGACTTGCCTTTTCTCTGCAACAATGCCGCCGGAGATCTTGAGGCTGTCAGACGAATATATGAGGCAGAACAAGATTGAGCATGTGAGGCTTAATGAAGAAGAAATCACACTTGAAACCATTGACCAATCCTATCTGGTAGTAGAAGAGCGCGATAAATTCAAACACTTGATGGATTTCATTCGGCGTAACCAGAATGCCAAATCGCAGACAATAGTGTTTGCTGCAACAAAACAAAGAGCAGACAGGATTGCCTATAAGCTCAGGCAGGAGGGCTTTAGCGCAGTCACTATTCATGGCGATCTTTCACAAAAACAGAGAGACAATGCTATGCACAAGTTCAAGAGAGGAGCTGAAGATATACTTGTTGCAACAGACATTGCAGCAAGAGGTATCGATGTCCCGGCTATTGGAAATGTAATCAATTATGATGTGCCGGACGACCCTAATCTCTACTTCCACAGGATTGGAAGGACTGCAAGAGCAGGGGGAGAGGGTAAGGCAATCTCACTTGTCTCAAACGATAGGATCTCAGATTTTGAGCGGATACTTGCGCAGACAAAGTTGCCGATCCGTAAGCTGAATGATGAGCTTGGAGTTGTCGTGCCGGTAATAGCGCAGCGGCAAGCGTCGTTTGGTCGAGGCGGGGGATACCGCTGGCGCGGTGGCTATGGCAGTAGAAGCGGCTACCGCAATGAGCGTGGCGGTGGAGAACGACGCTATGGCGGCGAAGGAGGGGGTTCCAGTGGCTATAGGGGCGGCAGAGGCCAGAGCGGCGGCGGGTATGGTCGCGACAGAAGGCGCAGTCGCTATGGTAACAGTCGCGGATACGGCGGCTACAACAACAACAACTATTAGCAGGCAGGCACACCGTTTTTAAGGCCCGCTAGCTCTCCATTTTTTGATGTCTTTTGGCGTCGACACTTTAGGTGGGTTAACTGAAAAGCTCAAGCAGCTAATCAATGATACTCAGAATTTGTATGAAGAATTTATCGACGCAAACCAGCTCTACAAACAGGGTAAGATGGGAGATAAGGAGTTCTTTACCAACATAGGCGAGTATCTTATCTCAACATCTGCACTGAATTTTCTTGCTGTTCGAGTAATACTGGAAATCAAAAATGCCATAGATAAGGGCACATCGATCAAAAGTCCCACTGGAGGAAGTTCACCATCCCCATCAGCTCCACAGGCAGGCTTTGGCATAGGAGGATTTGTAGGCACTGGCGGCACAGTAGGGCCTACTGCAGCAGGCGGCGGCAATGACTATTCACTTCCTTTGCCGCAGGAGCCCACATTCAAGCCTGTAGATATCGAGCTACCAAAACCTCGGGCAAGCTCAACAACAACAACAACAACAACAAAAAATTGTGTTGCATGCAATGCACCAATACCAGCGCATGCCAAGTTCTGCAGCAAGTGCGGCAAGTCCCAATAATTGATATAATTAATATAGCTACTTTCAGGCATTCACTAATAATGGCAAAGGTGTTCAACGGCAGGGCTGCCACTGAGGAATACATGTCAACCCATTCGCTCACATTTTCTACTCCGGACATGACACTAAGAAAATTCGCAATTTGGCTTGGCGATCAGGTGAACCTTCCTAACGGTGAACTCGGGCCGCGGCTCGTGCTTTATCTTGAAGAAAAAGGGAGCAAAAAAGAACCAGAGTTCGTCCCGGACATAGATGACTCGTTCAAGCCTAGCGGTGCTGTCACAGATATGTACAAGGGAGCCGAGTCTGCGGCACCCACAGAAGTGATGTCACCTCCACAACTGGCGCCACTTAAAAGGGAGACACGGGAGCCTGAAACCAAATTTTGCATCAGCTGCGGCAATAAGCTTAAGATCAATGCGAAATTCTGCACTAACTGCGGCAGCGTACAGAGCTAGCGCTTGGTCTGCTTTTCTTTCATCTTTAGATAGCATTCATTGCATATCGTCTTTGAGAACAGAAAGTTGATTGAGTAGAATCTGACTCTACTGCAAGACTCACAGGCGCGCATGTCTTTATTGTTATTGTATTCATGAATAAATAACATATTACATAGTAAACGCTAATTGAAGAAGCTCAGACTTGTTATCACCGGCAATCCTGGTGTCGGCAAACACACAAGTGCTAAGATAATTGCAGAAAGGATGGATGCAGAGATAATTGATATCAACAACGTTGCAATTGACAACAATGCCATTGGAAAGAAGACTGATCGCGGCTTTGATGTTGATGTTAAAAGGCTAGTCAGGCTCCTTGAGAAACAGCTCAAGGCAAAAGGAGAATTGGTGATAGTGGGGCACCTCGCTCCGTATGTGTTAAAACCGGCAGGCCTAAGCTTGGTAGCTGTCCTGCGCAGATCACCATATGAATTGGAGAAGACTCTTAAAAAGAGAGGCTACAGCGTGGACAAAGTCAAAGAGAATGTTGCAAGCGAGATCTTAGGTACATCACTCTACGATTCGCTGAAAACCTTTGGCAAACGTAAAGTTGCCGAATTTGATACGACGAACAAGACCCCACAAGCAACTGCAGATGAAATATTAGCTTCGCTACAAAAAAAACCAAAACCAAGATCAAAACTTCTAAGCATAGACTGGCTCATGCTTGTATCAGAAAAGGGAGACATGCATAGATTTTTCAAATACTAATGCTTCATCTTCTTACAGCAGAGGTAAAATTCCAATGGGCAAAGCACATGTGAATGATATGACTTGTTACGACAAAGAATGACAGCAGAGTGCTTAGCCACTCGACACGAAGAGAACTCAAAAATAGCTACAAGAAAAAGAATACACAATGAATCTGTAGGAGATGCATGCCTGCATGTGTGTTGCAGTCGGGGCGAAGTAGTGTCAAACAATATCGTTATGTACTAACAGAAGCAGAGCTATGCAAAAAGGCCTAATGCTATATATACGTAGAGCAAACTTCACATTTGAATTTACAATGAGCAATTTGTATAACTATTGTAACGTTGAAAAAAAATTGTTGCAAAGCAAGTGGCTCAAAGATATTGTGGTCATTAGAGAAGAGTAATGTAAGAATAAGTTATGAAGAGATTATGCAGAGTGACGACGACGACAAGACGCACACATATATCAATATGACGCGGAGCATGTAAGAGCTCTATAAAGCCTTGTTAGAGCACCGGTTGGGCAGGCTACAACACAAAAAATTCGTATATATACTACTCGACGATACCGATTAGTGTGGCTGCAGTTGTAACACGCAAATTTGGTGAGGAGGCTCTCCAGTTCCTTGGAAAAAAAGTCTCCGTGGAAACTTCCGATCAAAAAATTTACAGTGGCAGACTTGCTGGAATAGATGAAAGACTTGATGTTGTGCTTGATAACGTTGAAGGACATGGAATCCTGAAAGTGATTATTAACGGATCATTTGTCAAGGAAGTAAGGCTGATGGAAAAACCATTTGATTTTAAGGCACTTGCAGAGAGGCTGTCAAGAATTTTCCCGGGTCTTGTCAAGATTCGGGAAGATGTTGGTGCAATAATCGTTATGGATAAGATCAAGGTGACGCAGGGTGGCATTGAAGAAGGCTCTGGGCTTGCTGCTGATAGGGTAAAGGCCATCTATGACGAATTCACAAGAGAGGCAAAGAAGTAGTTGTGTTTGAGGTTGGGCACTCAGATCTGGCAGGTCGCATAGGAAGGCTTCAGACGCTGCATGGACTTGTAGAAACCCCAGCCTTTGTGCCCGTAGTCCACCCGGTAAGGCAGACAGTCAGCACGCATTTTTTGAAAAAAATGGGCTTTGATCTTGTGATTACAAATGCTTACATCACTCTCCGTCATTATGGTGACGAGGCGCGAAGACGAGGGATACATGATATCATTAATTATGATGGCGCCGTTATGACCGATTCGGGTGGCTACCAGGTGCTTGAGTATGGCTCCGTCGAAGTTGAGCCAGGAATGATGGCCCGGTTTGAAAATGACATCAAAAGCGACATACCTATCCCCCTTGATAGGCCTACAGGCTATGGCCTTAATTATGAAAAGGCAAAAGAATATGTTGAGACTACGCTAAAAAATGCAATAGAGAGCCTGTGTGCAATAGGCAATAACACAGGCGCGATATGGGTTGCGCCTGTGCAGGGAGCCGAACACTCTGATCTTGTTGAACATTCTGCAAGGGAACTTGACAGGATGGGTTTTCAGCTGATGGCGCTTGGCAGCCCTGTTGAACTTATGGAGGCATACGAGTTTACTATGCTTGCCCGCATGATAGTATCTGCGAAAAGAGTAGTGCCTGCAAAACCCATTCATCTCTTTGGGGCCGGCCACCCACTTACTATCCCACTTGCAATCGCGCTTGGCTGCGACACTTTTGATTCTGCTTCCTACATGCTATATGCGAAGGACAATAGATACATGACCCCATACGGGACAGTTAGGCTTGAAGAATTGGCATACTTATCATGTCAATGCCCCGTTTGCTCATCACATACAGTGCATGAATTACACAAGATGGAAATAGATAAGCGAATCATTGAAATTGCAAAACACAACCTCTATATCCTTAAGGCTGAGGTGGAAGCTGTCAAGCAGGCGATAATGGACGGCCGGTTGTGGGAATATGTTATGCAGAAAGCGAGAGCACATCCTAAGCTAATGGAGGCAGCGCAAATTTTCAAAGATATCGAAATGCTGGAAGACGGCACACCCCTCTTCAAAGAAAGGGCTATTTTTTTCTACGATCCAATAGATCAACATAGGCCGGAGGCCAAAAGGTTCAGGAAGACAGTTGCAAAATTCCAGTCCTCTAGGAAAAAACTAATCCTATGTCCTGAAGACGAAATCCACCCATTTTACTCTACTACAACTTACAAAGATATTGTAAAGAGACTGCCCGATGCACAGATCTGCAGCTACAGTCCGTTCCTCGGCATTATTCCAGCAGAAATATCAGATGTTTTTCCCGCATCGCATAACCTTGTCACAAGGTCAGACTACAGACTGGAAGACTATCCAACGTTTATAGAATCGCTTAAGGCATTTGCATGCAGGTTTGAGGAAATAGCAATTTTAGCTCCTGACGATTTCATGAAACAGGCTACCAAGGCTGCAGGGCTAAATGCCCGCCTTGTCGACAATATTTCTACGCTTTGATATACACTGATGCGATCAGGCTTCAAAAAGATGTTGCGAAAAAGGTGGTAGTGGCTAAGGATGACTTTGACGAGATAAGTCATATTTGTGGAGTTGACATTGCCTACAGTGCAGGCAGCAATGCTGCCTACTGCTCTGCAGTGATTATGGACAGAAACATGCAGCAGATTATCGAATCTATTGATGTGCAAACTGTTGTGAAGTATCCTTACGTGCCAGGACTATTGATGCTAAGAGAGGCTGAACCCATTTTCTACACACTCAAATTGTTAAAGAACAGTTATGATCTACTGCTTATTGATGGCCATGGGTTATTGCATCCAAGGAAATGTGGGCTAGCCTGCTACATTGGTGTAACCCTTGACAGACCCACCATCGGTATTGCGAAAAGCCGGCTGTGTGGAACGGTGCGACCGGATGGGTTTGTAGAGCTTGACGGCGAGATTCTAGGCATTGCGATTAGCAAAAAATTGTATATCAGCGTTGGTCACAGGATAACTTTGAAAACTGCGATTGCATTGATAAAGGAACTTGGTATTGAGCCACTGAGGCTTGCAGATATTAATTCAAGAAGGATGAAGAAGAAAAGGGCTTTGGATTAGGCCTTGACAGTCATATAGGTTAACCTTAACCTCTTGATGTTTGGTTCCTGTCCTGCACATTTCAATCCTTTCTACCTTGTCCCTTGCTTGTGCTCATAATGCATACAGTTTCACTTTATACTAGGAGATTATAAAATGCGGGATACACAGAAAAAGAGCTAAGGTTCTTCAGAGGGTTAGAAATAAATAAAAATGTAAAAAGGGGAGATATGTTGCTGGTCGTTTCCGACTTAACCTTCTTCCCAGCCCTTGTCGAACACACCGTTCTTGTGCAGAGGGACTGGTTGGCCTGAGGTGTATTCCATTGGCCTCATCCAGAAGATAGCATGTGTTGGGCAAACACCTAGACAAGCGCCGTCTGAGATGCACCTTTCTGGATAAAAGACGAACGCCTTGCCTCGCTTCCACCCTTCGACTGGTTTTACCCTGAGAACGTCTGGACCGAGTGCAGTGCAAATCTCTACACAGAGTGCACAGCCAATGCACCTTTGCTCATCTACAT
>JBKPNF010000106.1:0-4380 GCA_046732455.1 Thermoproteota archaeon
TCTCTTTGGCTCTTGAAACTGCAACGCCAGCAGGTCTATCCTTAAATGAAAATGTCGGGTTAACAGAGTCATTCTTGATGTACAAACTTTTTAGCCCAAGCTTGTCGCCTAGCTTGTCTGCATACTGCAGCGGTGTAAGACCTGCGTTTAGGCTTACAATATTGCTTTTGTCTGCAATTGGCAGGAGCTCAAAATAACGCCAGTATGTCTTTTCTCTTGATTCAAAAGTATGTCTACTTATAGATAATTCCTTATATGTGACATCCAGAGGGCCAAAGCAGTCCTCGCATACATAACGAAACTGTGGCTCATATTCTTTGAGGCACTCCCTGCACTTTAGCGATTTGATACTTCCCATGTTTTCCTATTCTCCATCGATTAGAATATGATTAAAACCTCTCTAAGCACAATTTTAGTTTTACTAAATTTTTTAGTAATTATGTTTTGTGACACTAAACAGCGTACCTCCTACATAGATTATAATAAAAAAGTCATAAAACATAAAAATGCGTTACATTAATGGGCTATATTAGTAAATTGTGGAAGCAGGAGCGATTACCGGTGTGGCACGCTGGTTTCTCTGAATCAACCATATACAAGATAGAATCCGAGTCACAGTCAACCAATATTTTGTACACTGGCTGGATGTTGCCAGATTCCTCACCTTTCATCCACAGTTTGTTGCGTGATGTGCTCCAGAACCAAGCGTTGCCTGTCTTGATAGTGTTGGCAAGCGCCTCTTTATTGGCGTACGCTAGCATCAGAATGTCTTTGGTCCTCCTGTCCTGTACTACTACAGGCAGAAGCCCTTTGCGCTTTTCAAAGTCGATGTCGCTGAGCGATTTTGCATTCATGCCCATTTGGCAATAGACAGGGACAGAAATAAATCTAGCCATTTGAGATTCAATATAAATAGACACAAGACAAGGAAAACTGTTGCTTCAACCGCAACTGAAGAGAACAAGATAACTGTTCGTGCACTTATTAAGGGTTGGCAAATTGCTAGTGGAGAGGAGCGATATTCGTTATTTATTTGTCTTTTCTAGGTGGTCTCTATGACTGCTGCTGCTTTTGTATGTGTTCTATTTTGTATTTCTCTCTTTCTTTTTTTTTGCTTTAGTGCAGAATTGCATCCCTCTGCTATATCGTATCAAGTATCTTCGGCTTACCTCTCTTGGTCATTTACCTACTGTTTTTGCTATGTCCAGGAACTGCATTTCAGTTATGCGGACATTCTGGTTATCTATTGTGCGTTGTACATTCTTCTACTTTGTATGTGCACTGGAACGAAAAGAGGAATGAAACCTTGTCTCCTTTAGGTACCATATATGTGCCTTTGATAATCTTTCAAGTCCTGAATTGTTGTGTAGAATATTGGCGCATATACTCCGTGGCTATCAAGCCGGTCTTGAATGGAAGCCGGTATATGTGTGGTATATGTGTGTCTCTTGACAAGACAGAAAAAAGATATGGTGCTGTTTGTCACTGCTATGCGCCTCTCACCGTTAATGTAGTACAGACAGAGATATATTCCCCTTGTGTCAAGATGCTGTCAGCGAGGTGGGGAAGCCAGGTTATCCCGGCGGGCTCATAACCCGCAGAGCGGTTTCCGCTTTTGCAAAATTGCAGGTGGCCGTAAGTTCAAATCAACCCCTCGCTACTACTTTTTTCAAATAGGAATTTCGTCTTTTCAATACCATATCTCTGTAACGGCTTTGTCAGGTGCCTGTGTGCCTTAGGCGTTGGAATGTATAATCCAGTTTTGATTCTACGCTCCTGTGGTACAAGAGTCTTTTTTGTGTTGCGGTCTTTGTGCTTGCACCTGTCGCACTGGTGGCCCTTATTTTTGCCCTCTGATTTCATACGCTTGCCACACATTTTGCACAATGGGTTCAATATCTCATAAACAGGCTCAAGCTTAAGCACCCGCAAATATTCAACATTTAGAATTTTGGGGTGTTTGGTAGTTCCCTTCCTGACCCCGACACCAATTTCAATGATATCTCCCACCCCAAGCTTGGTTGCAATATTAGCAAGCCCTGTTGGTTCATAGACAGCCGCCGGCATTTCTGCTCCCTCCTGCTTGACTGTAAAAACGACGTGACCCCCTTCCATTGTATATGGCTTGCTACTAACCTCACACGTGATATATCCTGCTGTGTATGCCTTGACGTTGGCAATCCTGATCTCATTTTGCAGGTGCATGTTCGTTCCTTGGTTTGAGCGAAAGATTGTCCAGCCATCTAGCTCTTCCTCTGACTGCAACACAGGGAGGGCTGACTCAACTATATTTGGGTTCTCACCTCTTATACCAAAGAAGACTGGATCTGGGCCGTGTGGGGCGATCAATACACGCCCTTGGTTTTGATCGTAATTGTTGAAAGTGTGGGGATATGTGTCTGTACTAAACTTAATGACACTCTGCTTGTCTACTACACGCGGCCTGCCCCAGTTCTTCTGCTTTCTGTATGCAATTAGCTCAAAAGTATGATCGCCATCTAAGAGACAACCCATTGCACCAAGAGAGCCAACAAGTCCCTGACCATTGCCAAAGGCAAAGTATTGAACACAGGCGGCCTTGGCTACCTTTTCTGACATCTGTCTGCTTATTATGTTGCACATTGCTACTGTGCTAAACTCTCGAAGCTTTGTAGGTACATTGTAGCTTTCAAGGAACGCAACCGCGGGGTTAGCTCCGCTGCCAATGGCTGAACCTTCTTCCACTGCCTGTCTGATATAGTCGACGACACTGGCCGCATCTTGCACTTTTAACCGAAGGCAGACTGCTCCATTACCCCTAGTTTTCCAAGGGATATTGGGGTTAAGCCTAATCAACAGAGGATAATCGACTAGCTGTGTGCCCTCTTTTTTCTTCAGATGTTCTACTACCTTGAATGCAAGGTGTGTCGTGCACCTGCCCTTACGCGAGTCAGTGTCGTCAAATGCAACGTGGAGCGTGTGCATGATCTCTGCTGTTGCTGTAGTAGCTATATAGTCATATAATTTGAGAGCTGTATCTTGTACCCCTACTCTGTCCGCACATGCATTCGACTAGACATCAGGTTCAAAACAGGGTTTTGTGCCGTTGAAGTAGGCCTAGAATTCATAAAGAGTAAAAAGTCCCAAGAGTAACAATCCTGGACAAATTTAGGAATCTGTTTACCCACAATAACAACCGCAAGCCGTCATCATCATCATCTTCTTCTTCTGGCGTTGATGTTGATAGGCGTGCTCTGCTTTACTATCTACTCTTTGAGAGAAGAAGGAAAATGAAGAAGAATAAGATGATAATGATTATCTGCAGCGGTGTATATAATGTCCGCTGCTAGAATCCTAGAATAACAATAATCAGATAGCTCTGCTGATGCTAAATAACCAACTAACTAAATCTAAGCGGAGGTCTTAAAAAGTATGTTATTATTAGACCACCCAGCTACGCAAGAAAAGCTGCTAATTTCACTGATTAGATTCTCTAATTCAAGAACATTTATAGCTTCCCTCTTTGTGGAACTAATTGGGATGGCGGAAGAAGAAAAGGGAGAAGTTAAAGCAACAACACCTGAAGAAGCTGCCAAAACGGCAGCAGAGGTGATAATAAAGCAACTTGAGAAAGAAATTGGTGGTAAGCCTATTCCAGACGAATTGAGGGAGAAGCATCTTGGATATAGAAACATCAAACATGTGAGGACGTTTATAGAACAAAGGCGTGAGTACTACGCAAAGTTATTTCTGACACAATGTAAACGTGATCTAAAACTTGAGATGATGGAAAAGGGCATAATGCCAAGACCCTCAAAACTAACATCAGGACAAAGAGAGGCAAAAAAAGCAGGAGTGGCAGACTACTACACTATAGATGAATCAACAATGATGCACTTATCAAAGAACTGAAAATGGTATGGCGAATAGTCGAAACAGGATTCAGGAAAGCCCTAAGGAAACTGCACTAGGGAGAAGGAATGTGGCCGGGTGCTTCCAAGCTTCTAAGAAAAAGCCATCACCAACCATAGTTGTCTCTGGCGTGCACATGGCTAATGATCCCTCTGTTCTCTGCAAATCAAATTATATCGGTGTTATAAAAAAGACGTAGGGTTTAAATAGTTTCAGCATGGATCGTTGGGTGAGTGAATTAGATGCCAGTCGCAATACTTCCTGATATTAGCGAACAACACTGTATCGGCTGTGCGCTCTGTGTAGAGATTTGCACTTCCCTCGGTCCGGACGTGCTCAGAGTAAAACCAGTCGAAGGATGGAAGAGAGGTAAAGCCTTCGTGTTCTATCCAGAAAGATGCATCTCTGACGGAGCATGTATTGGAGTTTGCCCAACAAAGGCAATCTTCTGGATGAGGCCGATGGACTACACGCCAGGACAGCCAATCC
>JBKPNF010000107.1:0-5643 GCA_046732455.1 Thermoproteota archaeon
CACACACACACACTTATTCAGAGAGTTTCTTTTGAGCAGTAGCTTTAGCTAATGCATCTAATATTTTCTGCTTTGCCTCCTTTTCCTCTTTTGATGATTCCTTTCCTTCAACCATTTCTTTGAACTGGATGGCATTGGCAACAGCCTTGCCTCCATAGTGGTTGTTGAAGTAAATTCGCAATCTCTTTGCTTCGGGGTCTTTTGTTATCTTGTTGACCTTTTCAGTCCAAGGCTTTAGTTCCTCTTCTGCATAAAGATAGTTATACCAATAACCCTTGTTTCTACCATGAAATCTGATAAACGAATGGTCTGCAGTCACTATGGTCTCTGATAGATACTGTAGCTCTGGATCAGGCGAATCTGTCATTACAGCTGCAACATTACGGTGCCTTAGCATTTCCCAAGGTCCTTCAGTTTGCCATGACCCATGCATGAACTCCAGTGCATAATCGTAGCCCGATGGCATTCTATCGAGGAATCCTTCAACTTGCCTGAACTCATTAACCGAGAAACTCGGTGGTAATTGCAGTAGTATTGCGCCGAGTTTGTTTGCATTCTTTAGAGGCGAGATCTTTTCAAGGAACTCTTCGAGTGCCTCCAGAGCGCCTTTTTTGATATCCATGTGCTTGATATGTGTCACAGTCTCCGGCACTTTGACAGAGAATTCAAATCCAGGAGGTGTAGCTTTTACCATGCCATAGAATGTGCCACTAGTCATCTTTGAGTAAAACTTTTGATAAAATGTAGCATCCAATTCTGCCGAAGGGAAAAATTCAGAGTAGTAACGCAGACGCTTAGTCTGAGCATCAGGATAAAAAGAGCCCACCCAGCCCCCTTTTTCAACCGGATCGCCATAATTCCAACCAGAGCAACCTATGGATACTTGTACCATGATATAGAGCATATTAGCTGCATCTCAGATATTTTTGCTTGTCACTGCATTCATTTCTCGAAAATATAAAAATCAAGCAGTATTGTTATTATTGTCTTAGCATCAAACTCGGGTATGTCTCTGTTAGCCTCAGTTTGTACTTAACAGCTGGCTTTAGTTACTATCAGCAGTCTTGACTACCATCCCTTCTTGTTCTTCTTATATAGTTGCTATCTCTTCCATGGTTCGGCTGTTGTCTAGTTGATTAAACAACGAGAAGGCACATTATCAGCTTTCTGCGCATGGCATATCTCTCAGCTGTAGGTGCAACTTGAAGACCTAATATCATGCTCAAAAGAATGCTTATTTTTGCCTGCGTTATAGAAAATAGTTATATATATCGTCGGGATGGCTTTTGAAGATAATAATAACTGTACATGTTCTGCTCTTGGAATTTATATCATATTCTCGTCTCCTTCACGATATAACGCTTTTCTGGCCGGAATCGGGTTCGGGTTCAAATTAGTAGAGCATCTTTTCTTCTTCTTCTTCTTCTTCAATTCAAAGAACAGTAAATTAATATGGTCACCCGTTTGAAAATAGTCTCAGGGATAGAGCTAGTTCGTGAGCAGCAGCAGGAGAAACATCGAAGCTAACCCTTTAACTGAACTGTTTGCTGTCTATTTGTCCAAAATCGAGGACACGTTAAAGCGCGAAGTTGACCTGTATTCATGGTCGGAGTTTCATGCTCCACTACGCTATGCCTGCGATGGAGGCAAGCGTATCAGGCCCCTAATCCTTGTACTATCGGCAGAGTGTATCAAGTCTAAAAAGGTAGAACCTGAAGCATACCTGGCAGCTTCTGCAATCGAGCTTTTACATACCGAGTCTATAATCCACGATGACATTATCGATGAGGAGAATCAGCGGCGCGGCAAGCCCTCATTCCACGTAAAATATGGCTATAACAGCAGCATACTTACTGCCGACTTTGTTCTTGGAGTCATACTGAATATCAGCTCAAAATTAAAAGATGCCCGCATCATCAACGAGCTATCAAATGCCGCAACCAAGATGAGCGAAGGCGAAATGATGGAGATAAGGCTTAGCAAGGAAACTGCTATCACGGAGGATGATTATATCAAGGTGCTTGAATTCAAGACGGCCTCGCTTTTTGAAGCGTCAGCCAAGATTGGTGCGATAACTGGAGGCGGGGACGAGGATCAGATCCATGCTATGACGTCTTTTGGCAACCTCCTGGGGATCGCCTACCAGATACACGACGACCTAATTGATTGGAATAACGAAAATCGGCTTTTTAATATCCTCGTGAGGAAAAATGGCAAGCCAACGGATTTTGTCGACCAGATGGACAAGCTCTATCAGTCATATGCATCAAAGGCAAAGAACGAGCTTCGCAAAATATCAACACTCAGCGAGGCCAAGCGTCACTTGGAGAACCTGACAGATCTTACATCGGTCCAGTTCTAATAGAAAAAAGAAACAGATACAAACATTGAATAATTTGTTAGTATTTCTTTTTACATATTTTTTGCTTGCGACTGACAAAACTTGCTTCAATTGACAGTGAATGGATAAGCTAGAGAAGCAACTATCAGAATTGTGATATTTCTTTGACTGAAATTTTTTCTTTCAAGCCTCATCATCTGCTGAAAACTTGTTAGCTGCGCAGAAATATATATAGACACACACTATGATAGGGAACAAAATATCTCCTATGATAGGACATCCCTCTGCTATGCCTGAAGATCTGTGGGCAAAACAATTAAACACCAACGAGCAGCTCTTCCATTTTGGTTGTCGCCAAGTGAAACAGTCAAGCCGCCCTGGATGATAAGGACACGATCAATGTATTTTGTAGTGCTTGTTGCTGCATTCTTTGTTTTCAGTGCAGTGGTGGCTTCTGGCGTAACGTTTGGAGTAGATGATGCGGTTGCTCGCTACTTCAAGTCGGTACAGGGTAGCAACCCCAGTATTGACATGGCAATGATAGTTATTACTTCGCTAGGTGACGTAACAACACTGTTCATTCTTGGCATCGTATTAACGATAATTCGGCGTACTAGGAAAGTGGGTATGATATTTCTCATTGCTCTGGTCGTTATCGTGGTTTTGGTCATGTACATAAAGCCCCTGATTGGAAGAGAGATTCCACCCTATGGATTTGAGCCGGCTTCGCAACTGCCTGAACACTTTAGCCTTGAAAGCGATAGTCTCGCGCCTTATGCCGCTGGATTTTCGTATCCTTCAGGTCACGCTGCCCGTGCCACTGCGCTAGCCTTTATTGTAGGATATGCCCTCTATAACAAATCCAAAAAAATGGGCTATGCGCTATGGGCTTTTCCAGTTATTATTGGCATCACGCGCATCTATGTAATGCAGCATTACGCAACAGACATTATCGGCGGCTTTATATTTGGAGGAATAGTGTCGGTGGTTCTGAGCAATGCGATGAAACTCAATGAGCCCTTCTTTTTGTCTAGAATAAAGGGCAAGGAAGACAGAACTATCTGAATTCTATATTGCGATACAAGATTAGAGAGGAAGAAGCTAAGTAATCATATGCGTACTTTTTTGTAGCGTTACCAAGTGTGCTCAATTTGCACACCTTCACTTTTTGATCATGATAAATTGGAGCGTGACTGTGCGTGATTCCCTTAACAAGGATACAAGATAGATACAAAGTGCTGCTATGAAGCCTTAGATATCTTTTTTATTATTGTTAATACAATTCATTAGCAATTGAGAAAGGCGTCATGTTTATGCTTCCATTACTATGAGGAACTTTCTCTTATATTGTCATCTATCGGTTCTACTTGATCCTTTCCTTTTTTTCTAATAGTGCACTAATACACACTACTGCTAGTTGTTGTGGATGGATTGCGCCACAAATGAGAACTGTTAGTTGTCGAAATCTTTTAATTCTGATCAGAACGTTAAAAATACCATTTAAGATGGATGTATCTTCTGCTCTGATAAGGAATATCGCCGGATCAGAGTGGATCATAATCATACTTTTTGGGCTTATTCTACTGGTTGGCACCAAAAGACTACCACAGTTTTCACGCACAGTGGGCAAGGCAGTAGGAGAGTACGAAAAGGCAAAAGAGATGTTTCGTCATGAGATGGAAGAAGCGGCGGAGAATGCAAGAGGGGAGAGCAAGTTTCTGAAGATAATGGGTCCGGTCGACACTGAGAGGAAAAAGCTGGAGTCAATTGCTAGCTCGCTGGGCATAGAAGACTATGCCGACCTTACAGACGAGGAGCTACGTACCCTTATATCTAAGAGAATGACAAGCTGACCTACCTACAGTGTATATACCGTCTACAATTTACACACAAAACTTATAACATGAACTTTTCTAGAACAATGCATATGTTAGAGACTGCAAAAGGATCTACAGGGGCAATAAACCCGTTTGAAAATGCCCTCAAACAGCTTGATGAAGCGGCCAAGCTTATAAAGCTAGACAAAGGTTTACAAGAAGTTTTAGCCAATCCAAAGCGCGTCCTTACAGTATCACTGCCAATAAAAATGGATAATGGCGAGATACGAGTTTTTACTGGATATCGCTCACAGCATAATGATGCGCGCGGCCCGTACAAGGGAGGCATCCGCTATCACCCGCAGGTCACCATCGAGGAGGTTAAGGCCCTGTCGATGTGGATGACTTGGAAATGTGCCATTGCAGATATTCCATACGGCGGAGGCAAGGGAGGCATCATATGTAACCCAAAGGAAATGTCGGAAGGCGAGCTAGAACGACTTACAAGGCGCTATGCTTATGCTATTGCAGACATTATTGGTCCGCATACAGACATTCCGGCTCCAGATGTTTATACGGGAGGCAAGGAGATGGCTTGGATAATGGACACATACTCTGCACTTAAAGGCAATTACGTTCAGCCCGAAATTATCACAGGCAAACCTATCGCAATTGGTGGCTCACTTGGCAGAACTGAAGCCACAGGCAGAGGACTGGGGTTCACGGTCAGAGAGGCCGCAAAGAAGCTTAAGATAGACATGAAAGACACGACTATGGCAGTAGAAGGATTTGGAAATGCAGGTCAATTTGCTTCACAATTTGTAGAAAACCAAGGTGCCAAATTGATTGCAGCTTCTGACTCTCGAGGAGGCATTTATAAAAAAGATGGTATTGATGTCGCTGAGCTGAGAAGGCACAAGGAAAAAACGGGATCCGTTGTAGAGTTTCCCGGCACCAATTCGATAAGTAATGAAGAGCTGCTCGAAACAGAATGCACGGTATTAATACCCGCTGCACTTGAAAATCAGATTACAGCTAAGAATGCGGGAAGAGTGAAGGCTAAGATAGTAGCTGAGGCTGCAAACGGCCCAACGACACCTGAAGCAGACGGGGAACTGTACAGTAACAGGATCTTGGTGATTCCGGACGTCCTTGCAAATGGGGGCGGTGTCACTGTGTCATACTTTGAGTGGCTGCAGAATCTTCGCAGAGACTATTGGACTGAACAGAAGGTCAACGAAAGACTGGATAGAAACATAACTAAAGCATTCCTCGACGTCTATCATACATCTGAAAAGTACGGCATCGACATGCGCAAGGCAAGCACGGTGCTAGCAGTCAACAGAGTAGTTGAAGCAATAGAGATAAGAGGATTTTGGCCATAGAGGGACCAGCGTCGCTTAGTCTAATTTGCAAGCGTGATTGCCTATATAAAAGAGAAGTACTCTACGCAGTATTTCTCTTCTCACTTGCCTTATCCTAGAA
>JBKPNF010000108.1:0-3085 GCA_046732455.1 Thermoproteota archaeon
ACGCATGGTCTGAAATGCGCTCTAAATATCTCAAAATGAGCAAAGCAGAAGTGTAACAGCGAGGGTCAGCAAATCTCTTATCATCCTTTGAGTAAGGGCTGAAAATTTCGTGAAGATATTTTCGATATAGCGCATCAATCGTATCATCCATTTGATAAAGCTTCTCTGCAGCATTCTTGTCTCTTGAGTAGAGAGCTTGAACGCTTATACCTATCATACCTCTGACTGTAGTCGCGGCTTCTAAAACTGCACTCTTGTCACAGTCTACTACCGAGCCCATAGTTTCAAGGACGTCGACAATATCATATGCGTAACGACCGAACCTCGAGAATCCATAAGCTATTTCCATACATGATCGGATAAACCGAAGGTCACTTGCTACAGGTTGATACCTTGCGATAAGCTCAATTGCTAAATCTGCAACTTCATCTTGCAAAACTCGCAGCTGCTCTGACCATTCATGAATCGTCCTTTTCGCGCGTGTCCCTTTTTCATAGGATTCAATCGCAGTAAGTACTGAATGTTCAGAGAGCCTTGCCATATCCATAATAATATTGCGGATGCGTTCTATGCCTAAGTCTAGAAGTCTAGTCAATTCCACACATGCTTATCGTAGACAGTCTACAAGATATATTATCATCGTCGTCATCATCATTTTATGATCATCCTCTATCATCATTTATCCAAACTTGCCCGAAATATATCGCTCGGTAAGCTCATTTCGAGGATTTTCAAATATCTGCTTTGTAGGACCGTGCTCAATCAATTCACCGAGATACATAAATGCAGTATGATCGGCTATCCTAGCTGCCTGCTGCATATTATGAGTTACAATTATTATCGTTAGGCCTTTTTTTAATTCATGAATGAGTTCTTCGATCTTGGATGTGGCTATTGGGTCAAGAGCTGAGGTTGGTTCATCCATGAGAAGCACCTCTGGTTGCATTGCTAGAGCCCTTGCTATGCAAAGGCGCTGCTGCTGTCCGCCTGATAAGCTAACGCCAGGTTTATCCAGCTCATTTTTGACTTCTGACCATAAAGCTGCTGCTTCAAGACTTTCCCTAACCACTTCCTCAATTATTTTCTTATCTTTAATGCCATTTAGTTTGAGCCCTGCTGCAACATTATCATAAGTACTCATCGTGGGAAATGGATTTGGTTTTTGAAAGACCATTCCAATCCTTCTCTTGATAACTACAGGATCTACCTTCTTGTCATACATATCGACATTATCCAAGAATACATGTCCTCTTGTGGTTGCGCCGGATGTCATTTCGTGCATTCTATTTAAGCATCTAATAAGCGTGGTCTTGCCACAGCCTGATGGACCGATTATTGCCGTGGCAGTATTCTCATTAATATCCGAATTGATGTTCTTGATAGCTTGTTTGGTTCCAAACCATGCGTCCAAATTCTGAATAGACACCTTGTATCGATGTCTTGCGTTAGTACTGACAGGCGCAGCTGATACTCGAGTATCGCCATATGAGCCAGAGTCAGAAGAAGAAAATGGCATGTTATTGATTACTTGTTCCTCGCTAGTCACACACTTGTCTGATATGTGCTAGAAGGCAATCGGTAATTATCTATTGTCTATATAGATGACGTAATTGCTATAGTTGCACCCGTGCCTCTGATAGATAAATTGATATATAGTATTATTGACTTCATACTGCATTCGTAGGCATTGCGCCTGTCTTAAAGGAACCTCCTCTTCTTTGAGCTAAAATCCTCAAGCTAATACTCATGCTAAGAACAATAAGTATCAGAATTAGGGCAGCGCCCCAACCAAATGAATGAGCCGACTCGTAAGGCTGTGATGCAAGACGCCAAATTCTGAGCGGTAAAGCATCAACTGGCCCCATAACGCCGGTAAAGAATAGGCTTGTTCCAAGTATGGTCATTATAAGAGGTGCAGTCTCTCCGGCTAATCTTGAAATAGCAAGCACCACGCCTGTAAGCACACCATTTTTGGCAGTTGGAAGTATGACAAAAAGAGCAATCTTCCACCTTGGTATGCCGAGAGAATATGCTGCTTCTCTAATATGGTTTGGAACTATTTTGAGAGTTTCTTCGGTAACTCTAACAACTATAGGTATCATAATAATGGACAATGCAAACGCACCTGCCCAAACTGAGAATGAGCCTGTTGCAATAACTATTGTGATGTACCCTACTATACCAATGACTATTGATGGAAGACCCGTCAAGACATCATTGAAAAATCTGACAGCATAAGCAAAGCGGCTGCCGCCGCTGCTTTCGCCACTTGCCCCTGAGAATTCTGATAGATAAATGCCCGCCAGGATGCCTATCGGTGCCCCAATCAATGATGCAAGTCCAACAACTATTATTGTTCCTTGTATCGCTGGGCCTATTCCTCCTTTACCTGATCCTATTGCACCAGGCGGCTGTGTTAAAAACTCTATACTTATTGCAGCTGCACCATTCTTTACAACTTCAATCAAAATACTTCCAAGCGGGATTATTGCCGCGACTACACATGCAACTGCCAATAGTGTGATCGCCATGTTGGTTACTTTCCTCTTAAAAGAACGATGTAAGACTAGCCTTTGAATTGTTTTCTTGTCTCCTGCACCTTGACTGCTTGAATAGGGAATAGTGGTGACGATAATATCGTCATCAGCATTATTATCTATTTCCAGAGAAGTCTCAACATCTCCATTTGTTCTAAATTTTGATTGAAGCGATGATGATGATGATGATAATGAGCTTTCTTGTTTCGTCATTTTATGTTGAGTATTTCCAGTTGTCGTTATTTCCTGCATTTCTCTGGCTCTCTTCCGATTGGCTGATCCAACCCTTGTTATCCTTGATACTAGGAGCCTTGCTCCAATATTGATCACTATCGTAAGCATTAATAGAACCGCACCTAGGCCTATCAGAGCAGATGTATGAAAGGATGTCACGGCTTCATTAAACTCATTGGCAATCAAACTTGCAAGAGTCTGGCTTGGAGCAAAAAGCGAATTGGGAATGGCCGCTGCACCAACCGCATTTCCAATAACCATAGTCACCAGCATAGTTTCACCCACTGCACGTCCTAATCCAAGTATCGAAGCTC
>JBKPNF010000109.1:0-5222 GCA_046732455.1 Thermoproteota archaeon
CAGATGAAAATTCCGTCAAAAATGCAATACAATCGATATTATCTGAGTCGGGAAGGGTTGACCTTCTTGTAAATAATGCAGGATATGGGATGACGGGAGCCTTTGAAGATATCGGAATGGACGAAATAAAGTCACTATACGAGACCAATGTGTTTGGAGTGATTCGCGTAACGCAAGCCGTTCTACCAATCATGAGAAAACAGGGCTCAGGAAGAATAATTAACATCAGTTCTGGAGCGGGTAGGATAGGCTTTCCGGGTAGTTCTGCATACGTGAGCTCAAAATTCGCACTTGAAGGCTTGAGCGAATCAATGGCATTTGAGGTAGAACAATTTGGAATAAAGACAGTTTTGGTCGAGCCTGGATTCATTAGGACAAACTTTGCTGAAAATATAGTTACCGCAAAGAAAGCACAGGACCCAAACTCTCCTTATTCACAAACGATGATGCAAATGAAGTCATCATCTCATCGAAGAAGGATGATTGAAAATGCTCCTGATGCCGACCTTGTAGCTTCAGTTATAGTAGAAGCTGCAACAGCTAAAGAACCAAACCTTAGATATCTTGCGGGCAAAGACGTACAGCAAATGGTGGCAGCGAAAAAGAGTATGTCTGATGAAGAGTTTCAGAATATGATAAGGCAGAGTGTAAGGGATGCTTAATAATAACCATTACCTGTCAGGATAGTATAACTAACTTACTCTAATACAAACAATGACTTTCTTTTTCTTGCTGTCCTTTCAGGACATACTGACTAGGGTATCTTTACTGTTCATTGGCATTGCTAGGGTTTTTGTCCGACAACCACCAAAAACAAGCTCAAAATAATGCCGTAGTTCCCTCGCAGAAAGAAATGGACCGGGTGGGAGTGGAACCCACGACCTCAGCCTACGTGTTCTCTATTTTTCTCATCCCGTCGGTTTTGTATGGATAATCGCTTGTTCAAATTCCACCCGCTCCATCATTAGTATATTCTTGATTTCAACAGACTGAACCAAAAATGCAGGTCGACTCACCATGCTAATTTTTCTAACTATTAATATATTTTTGAATGCAATAGAGACAGAAGTAGCGTATTTTTTCTCTCCATCAAAGGAATTCTTCTATCCATAATCTTCGCATGTGGGATTGACGAAGAAACTACATATATCTGAGCAACAATAAGAACAAATCGATGAAAGTATGAGCTCCAGGCATTAGTAAAGAGTATGGCTACTTATCGCACATTTTTGTGTGTCATTGGTCTCAAGGAATACATGTTATCAATACAAGATAGAATATAACCTTGGAAAAGACTTCTTTGATCTCCCCAGGTCAGGTACTTACATTAAAAAAACCAAGTTGACCCTTTAGGGGAATTGGCTTTTCAAATCTTTTGGCATTAGAGAGTAAAAACCCATACTTATGAGCAGCATATGTTATAATGGCAAAGTGTTTGTTTTGGTCAGCGACAAACTCTTCCTTGCTTTGATACAATTTTACATCACGAAGTACAGCAGAACCTACAATGGCTCCTGTAACTAGAGAAGATACATCAATACCGTGTAGTTTGCATGCTTCTTTGTCTATTGCTTTGGATGCATGTATTAGAAATTCTCCTCTAAATCTAGTATTCCATTTTCTAAGTTCAATTGTTTTCCTGCCAGATGCAATCAGTTCAGCATAAGGCTGTCTGAGAGATAGACACTTTTTTGTCATCAATATTCTTGGTTCCTTCCAATTGTCTACGTTTTTCTTTTATTGTAATAAAAAGTTGGGTTCTGAAGCCTTCTCATTGCTTCTTCCCAGTTGATGGAACTGCTTGAGCTAGTCCAATCTACAAATTCAGATCCATCTCCAGCCCATACTTCAAATTTTTTCATAGCTGTAACATGAGGTTCTGCCATCACAAATTGTCTCATTGACTCTCTGTCTTTCCAAATTGAAAGTGTCCAGAAATGCTTCTTCGGAAAATCAGCCTTCACTGCATAATCAACCATCCCGTGGCTTTGCCTTGCCTGCCTTAGTACTTTTGATGTCATCAATTGAAATGGAATCATATGGAGCCAACTCTTTAGAGGCAGGAAAGTTACAGCATGAATGTACTTTTTTTGTGGAGTTTGGGAATCAGAGTCGAGATCGTTTTGCATTTGGATCAACTATACCTAGATTCAATAAAAAATTTATGTCATGCAGGAGAAGCACGTAAACCTTCTCTTGCCATGTTTTAAGCTTTTATTTCATCTCTTCTGATGCGTCGTGGAGCCGAATGAACTCCAAGATAATAATGGGTCGCGAGACCTGAGCCCCATCCGACCAATGGGAATACGAACCATAAGAATTGCGGAATGAATAGCAAATTCTATAACAGAAAGAAATGGACTGGGTGGGAGTGGAACCCACGACCTCAGCCAGCTTTGTTAACCACATCCTCCTATCGGAAGGGTAGTAGCTATAAAGGAAAAAGAAGTACTGTTCAAATCCCACCCGCTCCATCATTTAGATGTCATTAGGAACAGACGCGATTTCAGATTTCGACAGCACTGGTAGTTTGATGTACCTCTGCCAGATAGTGTAGTCCAATCCTACCAACAGACGCCGAGATTGACATTCAATGACAGCCATTGTTCCCATGAGGATTCAGTTCAACAGGTTCAGAAACTAGACTAACCCTCAGTCACCTTACTTTCTTTTTTCTTTTCGTATTACAATACCCTTTCTCTAAGAGTAATAGATAGACAGCAATAACATGAGGCTTTCTTCTATTGGACATCTTTTTACATCATCTTAACTGAAAAAATAAAACATTAAGAATAATAACAATAGCCATAGAGGTAGATGGTGTCGCTCCGTAACTCTATTGGAGAGTATGGGGGCTTTAGAATAGTTATCGGAGTTTCCAGTCAACCTCTCATCGCAAATAAGTTGTCCTAGTCATAAATATTGCATCGTCATCAAAGATTTCGAGCCACATAGATCCTCATAGATTACCTGATACTATGAGATCAACATCCACAAGGGATATCTAAGTATCTCCTATTCATGAGAAATATGTGTGGTGCTATGCCACGTGCAATGGGACGGGATTTAAGCGACCGAAGTAACTGCCACTATTATTTTGCGGTTTGCGAGTCATGCTTTCTGATTTCTACTATTCTAGAATCACATGAGGACGGTGATGTTGCATATTGCCCTAGGTGTTTTGAAAAGTTATCTCTTATTCCCGTTAGTCCTGATGAGGTATATGCGTGATCTGCCTGTTACTTTGATCTAATTTGGAAATAAACAACCCTGTAAGTCATAGGTCTACTGTCTTTTACCAAAATCCCATGTAGAAAAGAACTTTGGGCTAATTTTTACAAGTACACCTTCTCCATTCTTTGAACGATCTGCCATCTCTTTTGCTGCTGGGTGATCAAGTGTACCAAGATATTTCATACTAATTTTCTCTGCTTGTGGGACGATTAAATTTGGATCTTCCACTACAGCCGCAGTGCCTTTACCTTTGACTCCCTTGTAGGGAGGATTTTCATCATCTATTGAAAAATAAATAGTAGGTCTATTGCTGAGATTTTGAGTTTTCTTGGCTACTTTAGATGTAAGCACCAAGAGTTTTCCTTCGTCCTTATCATAATAAAACCAGACTGGTTGGATATTGGGCTCACCTTTTTCATCGATGGTTGCAATCTGCAAATTCAATTTACTTTCAAGGAATCTCTCTGCCTCTTCTCTAGTCATACTTGGTATCGAGGAATTAGCAGTGAGGATTTTTATCATAATGATATATATCAACGATAATTACATCCTGCTAGAAAAGAGTTTCTTCTTTCTACAAGTATGCAGCCTTGTAAGCGGGAAAATATGTTTACTTTATAGCGGTTGCATGTGCTTCTAATTCCTTCTCGTCATTAAATTGATTGATTCTTTTTTTGGTTATGCCAAGCTCCTATTACGACTATTGTATTCTTAGAACAGGAATATGGACCCGTATAATTAGTGGGGTCAAAGGTCCCCGTACTTTTAAAAAACTCTAAAGTAAGATCTCATTTATCAAACGAAAGATCCAGCTAAAAAGCTTTTGATAAAAGTGATCCCTCTTGTATGATTCATATTTATTGGAGAGTCAGCCAGGACTCCTGTTGTTAAATGATAAATATGTCCATAGACGATAAAGGTCATGTCAACCGAGCAAAACAAGACCATCACCCGTCGCTATGCTGAAGAATTGCAAGATTTCTGGCGCACAGGAGATCTTTCTTTTGTAGACAGGATATTTGATAGTAATTACATCCAGCATGTACCAGGTGTTCCACCAAACATGAACGTCAAACAAATATTTGCTGCCCTCCGCGCAGGATTTCCTGACTTTCAGACCACCATTGAAGATTTGATAGCAGAAGGGGACAAGGTTGCAGTACGAATATCTTGGTAGGGCACTCATAAAGGTGAACTTATGGGTATTCCACCAACCGGCAAGCATGTCAAAGTAACCGAGATGCAAATGTACCGAATGACAAATGGTAAGATAGTAGAACGATGGGTTGAAAGTGATGTACTTGGTATGATGCAACAGCTTGGTATAATCCCTACACAGGGACAACAGCAGAGATAGTAAAAGCCTTCCACTATTCGAAATAGACCGATAGTCGAGGAGATGAGCATGCTGGAAATAGTGAATTTAGGTAGAATGGTTTTGTGGAGTCCCAAAGAGCCAGTGTCCTTGGTGGAGTTCTTTTACTCCTAGGGCATGACAGATACCCAAAACAGCCTCAAATAATACCGTAGTTGTACAACAGAAAATAATGGACCGGGTGGGGGTTGAACCCACGACCTCAGCAGCAACAGCTTTTCTTTTGCTGATCTTTTTACCTCCAACTAAATGGCAGCTAGAGAGAACCTAGGGCTCAAATCCCACCCTCCTTCACTTTTTCTTTGCATGGTCCGTAGCCCCGTACCATGAAGGGGTTGAGAAAAGGCATAGTTGATTAGAGGTGTTAATTGTTAAGCATTGAATTTATCTTGCTGACGAAATATTCTCTCTTTACTGGCTTTTTGATAATATGATCATGTCTCATATTGGGTAATATGCTTGTCAACTCCTCCGCTACATCAAGAGCAGAACAAAACATTATCTTGGTTTTTGGGTTTATTGCTTTTATCGTATTGAATAGCTGAAGCCCATTTAATCTTGGCATCCTTATATCCAAAAGTACTAGCTGATAGTAAGAAGAAGCCTCTAATTG
>JBKPNF010000110.1:0-13887 GCA_046732455.1 Thermoproteota archaeon
TATATAGTGGCTTGAGGTTAGCTGATCCAAAGCCGCATGAACGTATTGCTGTAGTCGGCATAGGCGCGCTAGGCCACCTTGGAATTCAATACTCCAAAGCCGCTGGGTTTGAAACAATTGCTGTCACACATTCAAAAGACAAAGAAGAGTTAGCGTACAAGCTTGGAGCTAATAGTGTCGTTTCAGATGGAGAGGGATTGTTAAAACAAAAAGGTCAACAGGGTGATAGTAGCTCAGACGGGGGAGGAGCAGATGTAATACTGGCTACAAGTAATTCCTATAAAGCAACTGTAGATGCAATTAAAGGTCTCAGGCCAGATGGACGTGTGATTTTAATGGGAGTTTCATCAACAGAGACTCTGACAGTCCCTCCAGAGATCTTATTTAAGCGTGGTCGCATCATAGGTTCCACCCAAAATGATCGAGAACATCTGTATGAAGCATTAGATTATGTTGCAAAAGGTAAAGTGAAGGTAATGACTGAAATATTTCCATTAGAAGAAATTAGCAATGCATATGATAAAGTAGCTAATGGAAATGTACGGTTTAAGGCAGTAATAAAGCCCACCAGGTAAATTTGTTTGTTATATCATTCGCTCGCGATCTCGTCTATTGGGTCTCATTTTTGAAGTTTTTTTCTCTTTTATTCTGCAGAACTGTTAAGTACTAACGGTTGCTGTTTATCAGAGATTCAATGCGACAACCTCCTTTTGAGCCAGAACAGCTCAAACAAGCGCAGCGGTAAGCTTGGGGCAGGACTGCTAGCGGCATGAAAACCTGGTGGCCGGTACTTGAAGAAGGAGGGCAAAAACTTTCCGATAAATTGGTAGACTTGGTAGGAGTAGGGTCTGGTTCTAGAGTATTAGATGTAGCCACAGGCATTGGCGAACCAGCTGTCACGGCTGCAAGACATGTTCAACCTAATGGAAGGGTATTAGCCATTGATATCTCTCCTGAAATGATAGCAATTGGAAGAGAGAGGGCGGAAAAGCTAGGGCTACAACATATCATAGAATTCAGAGAGAGTGATGCAGAATCACTAAATCCTTCAGATAAATCATTTGATGCAGTTCTTTGCCGTTTGGGATAGATGTTTCTTCCAAATATTTCCCATGCATTGAGAATATTTTATGAAGCATTAGTTCCAGGTGGAAAGATGGCCGCAGCGGTATGGCCAACTCTTGGTAAAGTACTTACGATAAATCTGGTGTTTTTTACTGTCTTAAAGAAGCTCAATCTGCCTCCACCGTCAGCTGGTACGCCGCCATTTCATCTGTCTGATCCTCTTGCACTACAAAATCCACTGATTAAAGCTGGATTCCAAGATGTAAAGACTGAAAATATGATAGTTACCTTGGGATTTGATTCACCGGACAGCTTTACCAATTACCACAAGGCAACATCTCCTCCAATCCATGTATTACTTGCCGGACAAACAGCTGATAAACAAAATGAAATATGGCAAGCGGTAACAGAAGCTGCAAAACCATATACTAATTCAAAAGGGGAATTAATATTAGATAATGAAGGCATATGCTGCATCGGCACTCGTACTAGTTAACAGGCAATCTTTCATATCACGATCACCATATTCCATACGGTTTCTGCCGCTCATTCTATTCCTTTTTCATTTACTCAACATCTTACAATAGCGTGCATCACCCCGACTGGCTCACTACCAACTACATTGCGTCTGAATTTTGAATTTTTTCTGCTGGGACCCTCGGGGCCCGCTAAAAATAAAAAAACGTTCAAAAAATGGACTCAATATTTATTAGCATGAGCTTCTTTGTGTGCCTTATTATAGCAATGTTCTAATTTTATCACTGCTGTTGGAAGTGGGGATGGCAAATATGACTACCCTAGCGTATCGTTTTCTAATGATTGGAGAAAATATCATTTTTACATCAAGTATTTTTTCATCATGTTACCACTGCGACCAAATCAATCTTATGAATTTGGTACATTTACAGGAGAAAATGAGCTGATTGCATTTAGCACTAGACCAGACTGACAAGCGCGACCTGGCATATAAGTAAATGAATAGTGATGGCGCTGGTCAGACGACAATCAATGCAGAAAAAGGCTATAGTGAACCAAGTAATACTCCGACCTGGTCGCCAGATGGCTCGATAGTCTTATTCTATAATTAATTACTTCCTGGTTATTATTAGTCTGTCCCCCAAGGATTATCTATGACAAAGCACCAAGTTCCATCCGCTTGTTGCCGCAGAACGTCTGCAGATTTGGCAGACATATTAACAAGTTCACCATCAGGTCCAGTTCCACTGAATGACCATTCACTAATTACAAGAGCAAGATCACTTGATTGAAGTACCCTCTTTACTTTGAGGTCCAACTTGCCATTCAGGTCAATGAAATTACGTAGGCTTTGGCGTACAGTTTCTGGACTTTTAGCAAGCTGTCCTGGTTGAGAGGCAAAACATGCATCAGTTTCATATAGCGCCATGAGAGAATCTAGATTCCCTGTATTGATACCTTCAGCTACTGAATTGAGCACTTCTTCAGGTGTCATTTTCTTAGGCATATACAAGGGTTTTGTAAAAAAAGTAATGCTTATATGTTTATACAAAATAGCAAAGAGAAAAAAAAGTCTTCATAAAAGGAAAAAAATACTAAAGAATCTAAGGAAGCCGATTACAATGACGCTAAAGAACAACTGGAAGAGGATTAAGAAAAAGAAATACAAGAAATGACAAACTAAAACAACTAATCAAGTAATTTGGAGGGACACTATAACAGGATTTTAGAGGGAGTTTTCCTGCCATTTACCTTTAAGTTACCACATTATCAACAATATTATCAATAGTCAACAACATTATCTGTTCACAAATCCGCGCATACTTCATTCTTGAATATACGTATCTGGTTCTCATAATTTAACACTGGCCAAAAATGAATCCGCTTGACTCCTGCGTCGACTAAGGTCTTTATTTTACGAATACACTCATCCGATGAGCCAAAAAGGAGCATTTGCTCCAAGTCTTCCGCAGGTCGTTTTAGAGATGGAGATAATATTTCCTTAACCACACTCCGAACCTTCTCTTTGTCATTGTCAATATATCCAAACGTCGATACAACAGAGTTGTCAAATGCATCCTTCTTTCCTAGCGATTTTCTGTAAGCGAGCAAGAAATCCCATTTCTCTTTGAATTTTGCAGGAGTAATATTATAGGCCGAAGCCATCCAGCCGTTGCTGTATTTTGCAAGCCTTTTTAGACCTACGTCGGAACCCCAGCTGCCGACGTATATCGGTGGATGAGGTTTTTGAACCGGCTTTGGTGTCAATACCAAGTCCTTAAGAGTGTAATACTTCCCTTTGTAGCTAATAGGCACGCCGCTACTATTATTGTCGTCACTTAGCAGGGTGACGACAATCTCCAGTGCTTCTGAAAATCTAGGCCATCTTTCGTTGAAATCAATTCCGCATATCTCATAATCTCTTCTATGCGAACCTGGTCCGACACCAGCGAACAACCTTCCCGATGATAGAATATCGATAGCTGCTAGCGCCTTGGCACATACAACTGGATTTCTTACTACAATATTTAGGATTGAAGTACCGATCAAGATTTGTGTTGTAGATGATGCAACTGCAGATAATGTGGCTATGGCATCAAGCCAGCTTGTATGAAAAACAATATGATCATTTACACTTAAAGAATCATACCCTAGGGCTTCGGCATATTGAGCAAGCGATATTATTTGTTGCTTTGTAGGCTGATTATCATGAAATCCCATCACTGGAATGTGCACGCCAAACTTGGTTTGATCGTCCAATATCTAATTTCATAGCAAAGTGATTTGCATGATGATATAATGCTTTTTGATGGTTAAATTCAGACATTATATAACTAACCTCACTTAAGGATCACTCGTATACCGCAGAGGGTAAGAGAGCGTCTAATAATTTGGAGGAAGTATTATTTGGACATTTTACCTGCATGTAGAGAAATTATGTTAAAATTTTTCTAGCCAAAATGTTCAAGCGCACAAAATCCAGCGACAATGCCCAACCGGCGCTTTCAAACTCATTTAGGAACGAATTAAGAAATTGTTCTTGTTTCTTGACATCCGGAAGATAACCCAAGAAGGGCTTCATTATAACCGTTTTTACGAAAGTAGCAAAGCTATGACGATCAGAAAAAGATATCGTTTGACTTGATAGATTAACTTGAATGTCTTTGAACCTTGCTTTCTGTAGCAACCTCCTTGTCTCATCCCGCTTTGGAAAGTACCATGACTGTTTCCAATTAGCAAAGTACTCCTTAAATTGGTCTGACCGCATTTCTTTGAAAATAACCGATAACGGTCTCTCAAGATTACCATGACCTCCATAATCAATCAAAAGCTCACCGTTTGGTTTCAGTAATTGCCAGAAGTGCAAAAAAACACCCTGCTGATCTAGAACCCAATGGAGGGCTGCGTTAGAAAAAATTACATCGACATCCATTGGAAGATTCACTTTGTCCATGCTTGAGTAAATGACTTGCACATTTCTCCAACCCGACAAATTTGATTTTGCCTGCTGGACCATATTGGAATCAGAATCAACAGCGTAAACCTTCCCATTTGGTATTTTGTCGGCTAGAATCCTAGCGAGATTACCAGACCCAGCACCGGCGTCTATGACTATTTCATTTCCAATCCATCTTTTTTTCTCAATCAACTTGCGACCCCACTCTAACTGCACGTTGCTTGAAACCTTGTCGTATGTACGCGCATCCCAAGAATGATGCTCATTGTTATTCAATTTGTGTCTCCAAGGGGATTACTTCATTAATAAATTCTGACTACTAAAGGACTCCTTGCTAGGCAAACTTACATTTCCTGAGTCGGATCAACTCCTGCATATCGTCTGCGTGTCAATCTATAACTAGTGCGTATAATGTATGAAATAATAGTTTAATTTTCATTTCATACCATTAAGTCTGCTTTTTGAAGGTTTTTATGTGGAACCCTCGGGGCCCGCTAAAAATAGAAAAACGTTCAAAAAATGGACCTACTGGCTCAAAAAGAGCCCCCCGGAGGATCAAGAACTTATGGCTCCGCCTCATTTTCTAAAATGCTTGTAATGTAAGAAAAGTACGCGGGCTCACTGACTAGATATTCGCTTACATTTACCTTATGTTTCCATGTGTCGCGGTGCTGCTTTGCAAGGACTGAGTTGCCGAATACTGCGTTGCATTCTTCACACCACGCAGCGAAGTTCCTTCTGTATATGTCAGGATGACAGCTGGGCAATATTGTACATATAATTAGTGCGCTTCTCATCCTTTAAGATTTGTTGTCTTGCAAGTGTGTTGATATTGGAAAATATCTATATGAAAATAGTCCAGATGGAACCAGAAAATCAGGAAAAATATGGGAATCGAAATAATAATGAAATCGACAGGAAGTTTGAGGATACATGATAATATTACCTATACTCAAACAGGTACTGTTAACTCTTCAGCGCATCAACTTGTTGCGAGTCACTGTTAACCTTTGGCTCATTTCTATATTATGCAAAAATAGTGAGCTGTAGAGTAAACGTCACCCTGCATAGATGATTTTATAAACTCACGATGAATCGATGATTATGCGCAAGCCATCAATTACTGCATTCAAAAAAGAGTTTTCACCAGAACAACGTGAAGAACTGCTCAGAGCATTGAAAGCCCGTCTTGAGAAAAACATGAATCGCCATAAAGGTGTTGAATGGGCTAAAGTACAAGCAAAGCTGGAAGCTAACACTGAAAAACTCTGGTCACTAAATGAAATGGAAAGTACTGGCGGTGAGCCGGATGTTGTTGGTCATGATAAAGAGACGGGCGAATACATTTTTTATGACTGTTCAGCGGAAAGTCCTAAAGGCCGCAGAAATGTTTGTTACGACCGTGAAGGGCAGGAGGCGAGGGAAAAGCGAGGTGTGCATCCAGAAGGTAACGCTATTGATATGGCAGCTGCCATGGGCATTGAGCTTTTAACGGAAGAACAATATCGAGAGTTGCAGAAACTTGGAAATTTCGATACGAAAACGTCGAGCTGGGTGAAAACACCTTCCCGATATTAGAAAAGTCGGTGGCGCCCTCTTTGCTGATCGTCGGTACGGTCATGTCTTCGTGTATCATAACAGTGCGCCCTCTTTTTATGGCGTTAGGGCGTTCCGTTGCTCGCTAAGGGTTTAAATTTGGACTTTGAATTTTGGCATTTCTTTGATTTTTGCTCTTGTATTTTACGAGCTGCATTTTATGGTTGCACCCGTTGTCCTTAAATTATTGATTGGGAAAAAAGTTCCATTTAATTTTCATTTAACTCAGAATAATGGTGAGAGCACACTTAGAGTTGATTCTGTAATACGAGAGGGAAAATATCAAGCGACAATAAGTGCAAGTGGAAATTACGCTGAAAGAGGAGATTCAATTGCTACAGGTGTAAAATTAGGATCGTGACCTAGCTAGACAGTCATTGCAGCATTATCCCTGTATGGGAAGAGGTAAAGCCCAGTCAGTATATAGAACACTCCTTCTTGCTGCAAGTTACGCCATATATTGTTGGTTATGTCCAACGAAGTACTGCTTCAACGGTGTCAGCAGGATTAGTATTGAAACATATTTTTGAAGATGGTTGTGCCTTCTGACTGATGGCATTGATTATTTTCTCAAACAGATTGGTATGCTGCGGCAATGTCCAAACACCAGCACCAACCATAATGCAGTCAAATTTTTCCCTTGAAAGTGTGTCTGAGAGAAAACGCTTTCGGCAGTCTCTCCAAGGTCAAGGAGACAGATGTGCTATTCGTATCCTAGCTCCACTAGTCTTTTATATGCATCCTGTGCTGTTGCCTGTACACGGCTGGCATCCCACCCAGTGGTGGTGGTCATACTGGAGTCAATTAACTTGGGGTCAATACCTGTAAAGAGGACTTTGTCATATTTTCCTCTTTCCCTCTAAGGAATTATGGTGAGTACATCATTTAGCCTCGGTAGTTTTTAGCAACCAACTAAGTAAGTTGCACCTTACTGCAAGAATGAGCCAGCAAAAACGTTGTTCTATACACGGGATATGATGCGATATGTTAACAGTATCGCAAATTGAATTAATATAGAACACCCTCTTTTACGGACCTATGATTTGTAGGATTGAATACCTTGCAATAAGCTTGGACACGCACAACATAGCGGCCATTCTCAGCTCCAATGGGCGGTCTGACGCCGCCGAAGTAACAACACGAAGGTGAGAAGAGAGATGAAGAAGCACATAACTGGAACACGTGAAGAATGGCTCGCTGCGCGGCTCGAGCTGCTCGAGGGGGAGAAGGAGCTCACGCGGCGCAGCGACGAGCTGGCGCAGCGGCGGCAGGAACTGCCTTGGGTTCGGATAGACAAGGTGTATCGATTCGAGACCGACGTGGGGAGCGCCTCGCTGATAGACCTCTTCCAAGGGCGCTCACAACTCCTCCTTTACCACTTCATGTTCGGGCCCGACTACACCGCCGGCTGCCCATCCTGCTCGGCGATCGCGGATGGCTTCACCGGGTCTGTAGTCCACCTGGCCAACCACGACGTCACGCTATCGGCGGTGTCTCGGGCGCCTCTAGCGAAGCTGCAGGCGTACAAGCGGCGGATGGGGTGGACATTTCCCTGGGCATCCTCGCTCGGCAGCGATTTCAACTTCGACTTCAACATCTGGTTCACCGAGGTGCAGCAGCGCGAGGGGAGTGTCGAATACAACTACCGGCGCGAGGAGGCGTGGCAGCAGCGCGAGGGTTCGGAAGGTGGCAGTGGGGGGCCCATCGCCGAGCTCGCGGCCACTACGGGAACCGACGTGGCCACGTATACGCGAGAGAGGCCTGGCATGAGCGCGTTCGTACTTGAGGAGGGCGTTGTCTACCACGCCTATTCCACTTATGCGCGCGGACTGGACGGCCTCTGGGGCATGTACCAGTGGCTTGACCGCGCACCCAAGGGACGCAACGAGACTGGCGTCTGGTGGCGCCGCCACGACGAGTACGACAAGCGCTGAGCGACTTCTGCAGCATAATATTTTGTATAGATTATGGTGTGAGGTAGCTAGATGTTAGTGAATGTAAATAATAGTATTGGTAAGTTATTGGGTGATGATAACTAATGAAATTTTAGTCATCCCCTACCACGCTAACATAGCCCAAAGAATTTATGCCAGAAAAGGTTGTCATCACCTGAAAACTTCACAGCACCTTCACATCCCTCTAATAGAAGATTTTTATAAACTTACCAATATATTCAGTAAATGGACGAGAAAAAAACAATCACAGTTCAGGCAGTCATCAATGCTCCCGTAGAGCAAGTTTGGAAACTCTACACAGAATCCGAGCATGTCATGAAATGGAACAATGCTTCGAACGATTGGCACACTCCAAGGGCTGAAAGTGATTTGAAAGTTGGAGGTAAATTCCTTTACAGAATGGAAACAAAAGATGGCAGTTCTGGATTTGACTTTGATGGAATTTATGAGCAAGTGAAAACAAACGAATTGATTGTATATTCTATTTCAGACGGAAGAAAAGTACAAGTTATGTTCGCCAAAGACGATAGTACAAGAACTAAAATGGCTATAACCTTTGAAGCAGAAAGTACCAATCCTATTGAAATGCAACGTGATGGTTGGCAAGCCATTTTGAACAATTTTAGAAAATATGTTGAAACAAGAAATTGAAAAATGACATTCACCATTAACCCCTCTATCATTTTTCAAATAGGAAAAAAATCAATTCCAGGGAGTGAGTGAGTATATACCGTATTCAAAAAGGAGAAATGGTAGAAACCTGGCATGTAGTTGATGGTTTCCCGAAAATATAAGAAGTGAGAGGAGAGCTATGAATATTTGTTCATTTCATGTGAATGTTCCGAGTCACTCTGGGCCCGCTAAAAATAAAAAAACGTTCAAAAATTGGACCCAATGCTATTAGCAGAGCGATCTAGCTAACGATGACTCTTCTTCATTGCAAATGAAATGATGGCGCCAAATGACAGAATGTGTCTCGAGGATCAGCAGTCACCTAGATTGAAAGAATCTCTATGTGAAGGTTTTTCGCATCAAGAACTTTTTAAGAAAAAACCAGCTGTTACAAAATCATAGTTGAGTCAACCTCAGTTTCTATATTTGACCACGATTGGATGGAAGTCAGGCAACCAGCACAGAATAGAGATATGGTTTGTCGAGTATAACGAGAGATATTATATAATATCTGAGCTACTTGACAGCGCACATTGGGTTCAGAATATCAAACATAATCCAAAAGTTTCATGTACCATAAATGATAATGTATTCAAAGGCAACGCACGAATAGTAGACCAAGAGAAAGAGCATGGGTTGGCTAGAGAAGTTTGGAAATTAATGAATGCAAAATACAAATGGAGTCAAGGATTGATTATCGAACTTGCGCAAATAAATTCAACGTAATAATATGGCTCATTCAGTTCAGATTATGAAGGTTTTTCACTCGGAACCATATCGCCCCCTGTTCTATTAAAAATGCATAGATGGATCAACTGCTAACAATTCAGTAAGAAGATCTAACTGAACGTCGTTGATGCCGATCTACTGATCGAATTATTGGAATGCTGCTACTATAAAGCAGCAGCATATGCAGCAAGCATACACAGAGGAACACCATCATCAAATTCACCATCAGATAAGAAGCTGAAGAGGTCAAAAAAGAGCCCCATGTCTGTAAAAGCAAATCTCTTTCAAGTCATGCTTCAGTCAATTTCCCCTGTTTTAGGACTGGCAGGATTTTGTCTATAATTATGCTATCATGGTCAGCAGCCATATCAAATGATACCGTTAGAACCGCCAAATCTAGATGGTCTAGCGGAATGCTGGCCCTCTTTACCCTCTTGTACAGGGCAAAAGTGTAAATCACCTCTCCTAACTTTGATTCATAGTCTTCCCTTGTTTTCATGCGAAGGACGGTTTTCATCATATTGTTCTCAAGCTCTTCTTCGTTTAGCAGGGGAGCAAGCCCTTCTCGCATTTTGTAGGCAATCAGCGTTCCCATGTTGTTGGCTATGCCTGCAAATCTGATCGATCTATCAAGCTCTAATACTCTGTTGCAAATTTCTTTTGCATAGGCGTAAGGGATTGAAGAGGACGACACAGAAGAAGTCAATAAATAGTTATGTTCCAGATGACTTAATTGAATTTCATACCCTAATTCATTACCTTCGAAAAGATAGCGTGGACGGTGAAGATACTTTTGGTGCATGAAGTCTTCACACAATATCGGCCAGGCGTCAATTATCTATTCGCATCACACAGGTGATCGCCCGGAAAGTAGAACACAACTACGACTAGAAAATTATTAGTTCCATTTACTACAAAGGCTGTGCAAACGATAATTGGTAGCCATTTGGTTCGCGAATATGAAAGAACCTCTCTCCCCATGGAGCATTGGTGGGCTCGTCTTCAAACGCAACAGATCTTGAGATATATTCATCCTGTTTCATGTATGAATAAAGTGTATCCACGTTTTCAGTATGAAATATTATCCTTCCAAAATCTTCTCTATCTCTGGCTTTTCCTACATTAGGTTTCTTGGAGAAATCAGAGCTGCCTTCATCATCTTCTATCCGTTCTAAATTAAGGTACGTCGTATTGCATCCTTCGCCTATTTCAAAGGTTGTAAAAGAATCAGAAGGCTTTCCTCCATATGTCAGCCTAAAACCGGGGATCTTTGAGTATAGAGAGGTTGATTTTTCCATATCCTTTACCTTGAGTGTAACGGCAGAAATTTGGTAGACTTTCATGTCCCTGCATGATGGTAGTCGCTCTATTTAATAGACGCGCATATACTAAATAGTATGGCAATTGCATATCTGTCGAGGAATTCTGCGGCTTGATAAAACGAGTGCATGTGTAATTGCTGGGTCTAAAAGTTGAAGTTTTTTTGTCGAGTCACTCTGGGCCCGACTTTTTTATATAGACGTAGATAACGCCTGCAACTTTTGGATAGTGACGGTGACTTGATCAAGAAATATAACG
Source organism: Thermoproteota archaeon (assembly GCA_046732455.1). Classification (GTDB taxonomy): domain Archaea; phylum Thermoproteota; class Nitrososphaeria; order Nitrososphaerales; family Nitrososphaeraceae; genus Nitrososphaera. Next base: position 11,029 of record JBKPNF010000110.1, read on the forward strand.
TATACCTTAACAGTACGACAGAGCGTCACACACACAGAAGAGTCAGAACAAGAATAATATTCTAATCCTCACACAACATAGATACTCAGATAGATGATCCTTCCTCCGATAAAAGGTTGCGAGCGTCTCTGTGACACTCTTGTTGCAGTCAAAGCCATGTAAAGAATAGGGTAGAATAATACAAATGCTTAACTATGTTAAGCCATCGTTAATTATTCATTTAGAGATATAACGTTACGGTCATGAAGAATATTGACGACCCTGTCCTCGCACTTGACGATCCATCATGCGGATTGGACATTAGGGGCTACAAGCTTGTTCCAAATAATGCGCTCTTGATTAAAATTGCTGTTTACACACCAGAAATTGTTGAGGCAATTCTTTCAGACCATTCAGAAATAGTTGACACGTGGTTGGGCAAGTTACATGGAAAATACTTGACGCTGAAAAAATCATGTGAACTTGACAGCGATCCTGTAGCTTGCTTCAATATACCACCTCTTGAGCAGTTTGAAACACACTTTCAGCTTTGGCAAGAAGGTGGAATAATAACGATTTCAATTGAAGAAGGCAAAGTCATCAGGATAATAAACGAAAAAAGAGAAGAGAAAAAAACACCCGCTGCAACATCATCGCTCGTTACGAATGAGTCTCAGAACCAACGCTTTACGTGTAGCATGTGTTCATCAACTTTTTCAGATAGTGAAGAATACTATAGACACCGCGCACGCGAGATCGAAATAGTAAAAAATAGACAGAACCAGCCTGACACAGCAGAAATGGAATTTATCAGAGAGAAAGATATCCCTCCTAATCCGATCTGGTGGCTGGAATGATAATTCCCCGAATCCCACCAATAATAATCCCTAACTTATAGGCATTGCATTAATAACTAGATGCCACTTCTCATTCTCTGCCATTGATTTACATTGGGTCTAGATTTGAAGTTTTTTCTCTTGGAGCCCTCTGGGCCCACTAAAAATAAAAAAACGTTCAAAAAATGGATACATCGCTGCCAAGCAAATAGTCGAGATCGCATAAATTGAATGTTAGCCTGAAGGCATTTCACAAACAAGAACTTTTTGACATGGATTTAAATTTATTCCCTCTTCTTATAGTATTCTAGCTAAATCGATATTTTGTTTTAGTTGCTTTCGTTGAAGCAGAGAAACCAGTAATAGGTATAACTAAATAATTTAGTAAGTTACAATCACGTAGCACAGAGTTACCAATTGGTAGATCACAAAAAAATAATAATAATAATAATAAGTGAATGAACGGTATATTACATCAGCATATATGAATATCAATAATGATACAATGTCACAAATCGAACTCAATAAGGTAATTATTCAACGTTATTTTGAAGCGTACAATAACAAAAATGAAGCAATATTTGATGACATAATATCTCCAGATTATGTCGACCATGGTCAAACTGCTTATATGGGCTCTCCTGGGAGAGGAATTGCTGGAGCTAAGAATGACCTCAAGAATTCTTTAGATAAATTTGATGATATCAATTATATCATTGAAGCAATGATTGCGTCAGCTGCATATCCAGATCTTGTAGGTACATATTGGAAAGGATCATGTACACCAAATAAAACTACATCTGAGACTCTGCAGAGTAGTAAAATAATTAATTACAGAGGCGTAAGTATACACCGTATTCAAAATGGAAAAATGGTAGAAACTTGGCATGTAGTTGAGGGTTGGCCATTGAAAATACAACAAGAAGAAGAGAGAGACTAAAGGTATGATTGGATAGCAAGACCAAAGGAATTAACGTTGAAGATATCGGAAGTAGTTCTTGAAATAATGCGGTGAATGTGTATACATAGATATTATTTGATTAATTGATTTTGTATAAAACTAAAAATCAATTCGTATTTTTTATAATCTGTAAAACTGAACGTTCTATAAGGGATAACATGTAATGTCATCTGGAGTATAGGGCACATAGATCCTCATCTCGAGGAAGTAAATCAAAACATAGAAGCAAAAACACCAGATGGTTGTGAAGAATGTCTGCAGATGGGTTCTGATTGGGTACAGCTACGGCCTTGTTTATCATGTGTTCACGTAGGTTGTTGTGACTCATCTCCTAACAAGCATGCAACCAGGTGAAAGAGACTGGAGTTCAACCCTCAATGACAGAAAAGGAATTGAAAGAGTATATAGAAATGGTTAAGAATGAGATTGACAAGTCTTGACCCTTACATTTGAACACTATCAATGACACCCATTAAAACTAAGGGATGAATTTTGCGTTTAAAGTTTAACTAGGTCTTGTACTATTAGACGGTGTTAATGAACTATCAGAAGCTATATCAAGACATTTTAAGCTTAGATAGAAATATTCGCATGGTCACCATATGTGACACTGATGGCAAGATAATGTACTCCGATCATCGACCTGGCGTAAGCAATCTGCTTACGCCAGATGAGAGCAGAAAGTCACTTGAAATGGCAGTGAATGCTTGGAAGTCACGAAGCCAGCTCGCTTCGAAGATAGGAAAGGGAAAGTATGTGCTTGCCGAGTACGAAAAGGTCAAACGCATTACGATGCCTTTGGGGGACACGCATCTTGTGTACGTGACCACAGAACCACAGGCGAACCATGCGTATATTATTTCGGAGATAACTGGCTTGGCTTCTAGTCTAGCTAATGCATGATAGGTTATAGATGCTCTTTTCGTCAAAATACGCCGACTGAATCTATTTTCTGAAGGTTTTTCTGCCGGAACCCTCTGGGCCTGCTAAAAAATCGTCCAAACCCTGCTTGGTGGCATAATTAAACTCTAATAGGATCCCTGGCCACAATATGTGGGCATATAATGGTGAGAAAGTTAGATG
>JBKPNF010000111.1:0-3163 GCA_046732455.1 Thermoproteota archaeon
TGTCTCGTGGGCTCGGAGATGTGTATAAGAGACAGATCATGGAACGACTAAATTTCACTCTTCCTAGTGTGAGGATTTTGGCCGCTATCCACACAGGTATTGAAACGATTGCCCACACGACGAGCAAACCAATTATCACTGTAGCGGCGATTACTGCTAATTCTGTCCCTCCCTGAAGCAATAATTGTTGGAGCAACGCTCTTAATGTAACGCATCAAGATTTAAGAGCTACCAATACTAGAGGTGACGTGACTGATCTGACCTCATCCTTTTTAGTCCGGACAATATTGAGGAATTGTATAAATAAAATATCCTCCGCTCCCAGAAGTGCAGGTTTTTTAAATTTTGTTGTCAATAATAGTGTGTGCCTTCAAGCGAATTACTGAGGTGCAATGAATGCGGCCAATCGTTTGACACGGTTGAGTCGCTTAGGGAGCACATGAAGTCAGAAAAAGATGAAATCAAAAACCGTGTGAAGGGACTCTCTGACGGCTAGATTGTTATTTATGGCGGAACCTTCTTGACAACGACGGCTGCGACGGCAACCGTCTCATAATTTGTCTTGCTGTTCTACTATCCTCTTAACAAATTCAAGTCCATACTTAGTTGCATCCCCATAATTCCTGTCAGCTATGTTGGGTTCAAAACTGATATAGCCGTCATAGCCAATTTCGCTAAGGCTTTTTATGATTGTTGAGAAATCAATATGAGCAAATCCTGGCATTTTTCTATTGTTATCGGCGAAGTGCATGTGGCGCAAAAGCGTGCTTGAGCTTTGTATCGCGTCTTTAAACTGGTCTTCTTCAATGTTCATGTGGAACGTGTCCAGCAGGACACCTAGCGAGTCTACCTGCTGTGCTATTGCAATTGCATCTTTTGCAGTAGCACAATAGGGAGTACTATACCGGTTGAGGGGCTCAAGTAATAGCTGTATGCCATAGTCTAATGCTTTTCTGCATAAGAGCCTCATTAGCGGTACTGCTTTTGCTGTAAAAAACTCCTTTTCATTTGCGGAAATTATCCTGTGTGTCCTGTCAACATCCTTTATGTCGTCGGCAAAAAGACAGACATTCATCTCATGACCTCCCAGAATGTTGCATAACTTGAGGCAATCGATGACATATTGTTCTGAAGCTTGCACCAGAGTAGGAGTGCTACTTAGAAGTTTGCGCTTCCAACCATCACTGCTGATAGAGCCCCACATACCAGTGACTCCACAGACAGATAAGCCGTATGAGTTTATTGAGTCAAGTAATTTCTTTGCATCAACTTCACCAGGCTCTCCAAACATTTCCGTTGCATGATAACCCTGTTTTGCTAGCATAGCCAAGGTATCTTCAATTGGCTCTATCTTTCGAAAAGAGGCAAGAGTGATCGCGTATTTCATTGTTCATCAATAAGGCTTTTCACAACATCTACGCATCTTACAGATTCTGACTCAGACGTAATGCCGTGCCTCTTGCTTGAAGCATAGAACGCAAGTCCCTCGTCGGTTTGTAAGTTAGGGGGCCTCCCATGTGATCCTTTGACTAAGCTGGTGTCAAGTGGTATAGACTTTGTCTTTTGATCTATAAACAACTCCACAGGATCATAGCCTGGCTTTCTGTGTATATCCACCTTGCGGGCAAAATCTGGAGCCCTGCTTTCATCATACCACCAGTAGTAGCTGAACCATCTATCTCTTGCAGAAATCGCAATTAGCTCGCCGCTTCGCTCATGATCCACTGCTAACTCTTGCTTGCCCTTGCCATCCAAAATCCTGTCTACCCCATCAGTAGCCTCCAGCGCCACTGTTGTCTCCTTTTCATAGCCATTTTTGATATAAATATGAGCCACCTGATGATCAACCATTGCAAACGCCTTACTATATTCAAAATCAAGATATTCCCTTTCCTGAATAGTGCGGATGGAAAGTAGACCGGCATCTCGGAGTACAAGGTTGAGGGGTACTGCACCTTTAACATCATTAAAGGCATATTCAGATATGATAGTAAACTCAGTTTCTTCCTGTATTCCAAGATCGGTTGTCTTTTGCATTAGTCTCCCGACAATTTCGTCGGCCTTTTTTAGATCATCTCTGACCTGAGTTGCTCCTTTACCAAAGCGCTGTGCCGAATAATCTACATGTGGAATGTACACAATGAGGAAATTAGGTCGCTCGCTTTGCAAAGTATATTCAGCTGCATTTGCTATCCACTCACTTGACTTACTAGATGCAAGGGGTCCCCAGTAGCTTGCAAGGTTGAACTCACCAAATTTTTCCTTCAATTTTTCGTAATAGCCGACTGGCTTTGAATAGCACCACATAACCAGCTTGTCATCTAGATGTATAGGCCTTGGAGTCACCACAATGTCTGAATTGGCATACATGGTATTTTGCCAAAAGAGCACAGCAGTTTTTTTACTGTTTTTTTGCTTGATGGTGTCCCACAACCTTTGGGCCCTAACAAGCGAGCTGGGTTGTTCCCAGAACGTTACGCTGTATGTACTTCTATCATACAGTCCGTTTGCTATTATTCCATGCTCTCTAGGATATTTGCCAGAGAGGATGCTGGCCTGAACAGTTGATGTAACCGCAGGAAATGTAGGCTCAAGCTTTGCAGCCTCTCCACTCTGGGTGATCTTGGCAATATTTGGGACTAGGCCAGAGTCTAAGTGCTTTTGTTCGAGGCCGACAACATCAAGTAATATTGAATAATTCATCTGTTAGTTTACTCTTGGTTGATACTCTGATATAGTTTAAATGAGTTAGTGTTAAGTAAACAAATTCTTGCATGATCTGTGATAATGTTGTCGTTAGGCGCAGTTTATGGTATACTTTAAGAGAAAATCGTTTCATTCTCGGCCCAAACCGTTGAGAGCATGAAGAGTCCGGAGATGCCAACGATATGAACAAAAAAATGGTTCTTGTCCAGCGATGTATCAAAAATTGGAAAGAATTGTGAACAATAAAGAGAAAGACTTCTGAAATCAATTATTGTGTTGTCGTGTATTTCCAAGTTGTATCGTACGGTTCCGAAAAATCCTCCGCAATGAATAAAATACATGTTAGCATTCACGCATCTCGATGCGATCATGACGCGTAATCTAGACTTCTCTAAGAACTTACTTCTGGCAGCAATGGTAGCAACGTTATCCATTTTCTTGCTAAGCATTCTCAGCC
>JBKPNF010000112.1:0-2969 GCA_046732455.1 Thermoproteota archaeon
TCCAATTACAGGACAAAAGAAGACCATATGCCGACGGTTAGTTCCGATGCTGCAGTGAGAATAGCATATCAAATTCTATCCTCCAATGACCAGATATTACTTTTATTGAATAATACGCAAGTTCGCGTCATTCCATGGTAGGCTTTTCCATTGATTTACTGTTTGTTAGCTTATTCGCAATGCTCCACTATCCGTTTATGACGTTGAGTATGTTGCCATCAGGGTCCTTGAACCAAGCGACCTTCATGTTGTCGGCGACGTGAATATCGCCCTCTCTGGTCACGTCAGGCATATCGTAGTGTTCGAAAGCGACGCCCTTGGTCTTCAGTTCTCGCACGACACTCTCTATATCTTTGCCGACCACCCATGTCACGGCTGTGGCTTGATTGGTTCCGGCGTATTGCGACTTGTAAACGTAAATCTTGGAACTTCCACTCCTGAATACGATTACTTCCTGACCTTCAGCACCGATTTGAGTTAGACCAAGTGTCTCTTCATAGAATTTCTTGGCTGTTTCCAAATTCTTAACCGCGATATTCGCAACTGCTTCTTTATCGCCTAACATATTGATTTCTTTCACCTATCCACCTACCTAGAGGCTGCTTTACTTGAACCTTCTCCAAACAGTAAATAGAAGAAACTAAGAGAAGAAAAGGAATATTTCATTTTGCTGCTGAATTTGTCCGACAATTATCTAAAACAAGCGTGATCTAATACCGTAGTTTACTAGATTAGAAGAAATGGACCGTGTGGGAGTGGAACCCACGACCTCAGCCAACTTTTCTGAGATTATTTATCATCTATCCAAGAATAATGGCGGCTGTGGATGAGAGAGAAACGATGCGTTCAAATCCCAACGGGTCCACCATTGAGGTGTTATTCTTGGTTTGATGAACTAGGACTAGAAGAAAGAAGTCAGCTCACCATGCTGACTGTTACACTGTGTTTGGATGCATTAGACAGAAGAAAAGCATTAGTCTGCTTCCTGCACATACTGACAAAAAGCGCCGAAAGTTGACAATTACTATGTCCCATAACCGATTTTTTCATTTCTCCTACTTTTCTCTCTCCATCAAAGGAATTCTTTTATTCATAGTCTTCGCGCTTGGCACTGGGAGAGATTATGTATAATCTTAACAACAATAAAAAGAAAACTCTATAGCAAGAACAACGCTTCTTTTGTTAGCAACAATCCTTTTAATCGCGACTATAAGTGCATCTTTAGCAGCACTGCAGCTGCAATCCGCAGAAGCCTTCATAGACGAAAATTCCGCTCTTATAATGGAACGAGTAGCAAGAGTACCTGTTGTTGTTGTCACAGGAGATAACATCTATGTAGCCTGGTGGACTAACAATACAACAAACAAAAATGAAGAAGTAATGTTTAGAGCTTCAAATGATGGTGGTCAAACATTTAGCGATAAAATAGACTTAAGCAACACAAATGACGCAGATTCGTGGAGAGTAGAGATGGCAGGAGAAGGTGCAAATGTCATAGTAACATGGTGGGAAACAAACCAGACAAGCGATACTCCAGTAGCAAGAACAAGTACTGATGGTGGACATACATTTGGTCCGATGTTAAGACTTGCTAACAGTGGGGGTATAAGTAATACTGAGGGACAATGAGGAGGATGATAAGATAAAGGATGACAGAAAGATAGCAATACCACTATTATTGGTGGTAGTTGTAGCAGCAATTGGTGGTATCTTTGGTACTACTGCTACTATTACAAGTATTATTCACCAGCACAAGCATTCATAGATCCAACACTGACCCTATAACTGAACCAAAAGCTCCAATGGCTGTATCCCAAGACAACAATAGTGTCTACATAATATGGTGAATTAACAAATCAGGTAATTGGGAAGTAATATTTAGAACTTTTACAGCTGGTGGTGCTACTTTTGGTGATAAGAATACACATAGATAAACGTCATAAGCGACTTATGCATGCATTAGAACCACGCCAGAAGGCAAACAACAAACAACAATTCCTGCTTTTTTTGCTATCCTCTCCTCGTCGATATAGGCAAATGGGTACTGAAGCATCCCTTATCAAACTTCTTCCTACGTGATCTATCCAGATAATTGAGGAATGGCTACTTACTCCATTTGGACTGCAATTCTAAATGATGGTAGTAGCCCTACTCCTCTATGCTATGGAATACTGTAATGATCTTCTGCCTTCTGAGTGGAAAACAATCCATTTACTAGAATGGTGAACTATAAAAATACTATCATAGAATAGTCACCAAAAGCAAACAAGATATTTTTACCAGGTTGCCAATACTCAAGTAATATTAGTCAATCAAACTCATTTTATGATATAGCCTACATGAATCCCATTAAAAATAATAAAAATTATTACCTTCCGAGGACGACAACTGAAAAACCAGCAACAGCAGAAGAGAAGACGAGTGATGTAACTATTGTAGACGAAATCGAGGTTCCAATCAAGATGTGGGATGATCACATAGAGAGACTCGAAGCAAAGTTATCGTTTCTAATTAGATCGTATGATGACCCTAACTCAGATTTGTTGTACCAAAATGAGAAAAAAGTTGCTACACTCAAACGAGAGATTAATGATGCGATGGAACAGAGACAGATGTTAAGAGGCAGAGGCAAATTAGTATTATTAGGTGATCGGTAATTTAAGCAGCAAATGAGTAGAACCTCTACATCTAAATTTCAAAGATAGAGCAGAATAGGCGTCAGTGTTGGAAGATCATTATAGATGGAACAGCACAAGCGAGCAAGCAGAGATGTAAAAAGCCAAGGGATGGCAAACATCTCATTAAAAACCTCTATTATCTGATTCGCCAAGGGTATTGCTGTTGAATTTGTCCTACAACTTCTTAAAATGAACTCAATTCAATACTGTAGTTCCCTCGCAGAAAGAAATGGACTGGGTGGGATGTAAACCCACGACCTAAGCTCGCTATAATGACAACTCTATCTCCAC
>JBKPNF010000113.1:0-1671 GCA_046732455.1 Thermoproteota archaeon
AATGCCGAGTCGCTTGGCTACAACATTAAGACAAGAGGCAACCTTGGAATAACTGCAGTCAGTTCAGGTAGTATGTCTGTAAGTTTCCTCTCAAGCGGCGCTGCTACGATCGTTGGCGCAAAGGACAAGGAAGATGCGGTCAAGGTCTACAAGACATTTGTAGAGCACCCTTAGTCACTCATAAACTCCATCATGCTAGATTGGATCCTCCTTTCTTCCTTGAAGATCAATTTTAGTTCCAGTGCTATTGATTCAATTCTGCTGCGCAAATAATCGTTAATTTCGTATTGTTTGCACATGTCAGTTGCAATGCCAAGGTATTTTTCAACTGCTCCCCTTGTCACTGTTTGGATCAATGCGCAGCCGCAGTCAACGCACTTACCCATCAGGGGCATTCTGCGGAACTTGGCGCCACACGTTGTACAGCGAAATGTCTGTGAAGAATACGATCTCATATTGCCGATTATATCAGGCAGAATGTGCGTAGCAAGCACCATTGCGGCAACTTCATTAGCGTCCACCGCGTTTATCAGTTTTGCAGTATCAAACTGCATTTTCAACTTCTCTTCCATTGTATTAAGCGTAGAGTAGGCACTCCTCTGTGCCTTTGTGACGAGCGTGTTGGTTAAATGAGTAAAACCATAGTCAAAGAACTGGCGCGGATCACCTATTCTGTTCTTGATGGTCTCTATCATGCCGGCTATGTCGGCAGCCTTGGCCTGCTTCCATGTTGCTTCATAGAATTCAAGTGAATATGCGCCTGCAATATCTACATTGTGCGCCTGGCGCTGAACCTCGTGCGGGAGCACAATAGGTTGTATAAGTAACGGCGCGTCCATTAGCCCACCTATCTTGTCTGGTAAAAAGTCATAGGAAAAGTTCAGAAATGCATCCATTAGGAGCATTATCGAGTCGGCATCACCATCGCAGTCGCGGCGCTTGGCCGAGTGCCATATTGGGGATGCCAAACAAACCTGCGAATCAGCAAAGCCAATTATCCTTCCCACAATGCCCACCGATGTATGTGGTGCAAGACCTACAATCAGGTGGCCAACAAGGCCATCAAGTGAAGACAAGCTATAAAATGGCTCTAAGTCATATAACTTGATAAGCTCTTCGTCAATGTACTTCGCTGCATTGACAAGATGCTTTGCAGAGCCACTAGGGATTATGACATCTTGCATCATCAACTCTACAATCTGATCAGGAGAGGTTAGATCCTTCCCAAGATAATCATGTGTGTATCCAAGCTCTCTTAACTTGTCAATGCTGACAGACATCCATGCTGGCTTGAAGTGAGTAAGCGGCTCATTAGTAGCATCGAATCGGATCGTGCCGTCCTTGAAGGTGTGGAGACCGTGCCTTTGGCGCAGGATCCCCTTTTCCAGCGGCTCTGCAGACCTGTGCGTGCTCATGAGCAACTTGACTCCCTTGAAGGGCTCTTGCGGATCTACGCCGAGCTTTTTCTTTGCCTGCTCTAGTGCAAGCTTGAGCGGAAAGTTGACCGAAGAGTAAGTTCGGCCTGATTTTCCGCAGCGTGCGCATTTTTCACCCTCTTCAACTTCCCCTCTACATACTATGCACAGGTTGCGTAGCATGGCCGAAGCGCCACAGATCCTACAATGCGTGCCAATAGAGGGTGTTCTGCAGCTATTGCAATATCTGTTTGCT
>JBKPNF010000114.1:0-2552 GCA_046732455.1 Thermoproteota archaeon
TTCAAAAATGTCAAGTTATACCCAAAGTCATTTAAAGAGTGGAAGGCCTTAGGCAAGCCAAAGGAAGAGTTCAAAGATGCCACCTATTGGGACCTTTCTGCAGAATGACATCATCATATGTCTAAGAAAATAAGAAGAAGACTCATAGTCTGTCTCACAGGGATGCCAGGTGCAGGTAAGTCTTCAGTCGCATCTTTCCTTAAGGAAAAAGGCTTTGCTGTTGTGACCATGGGCGATGCTGTAAGGGAAGAGGCAAAGAGGCAGGGCCTCGAGCCTACCGACACTAACCTCGGGAAGATGATGCTCAAGCTAAGGCAGGATCTGGGGCCAGGAGCCGTGGGTCACATTGTGCTACAAAAACTGGTAAGAGATGGCAGCAGCTGTAACAATGTGGTGATAGATGGCATACGCAGTATAGCAGAAGTTGAAGTTCTAAAGGAGGCGGGACACGTAAAACTTCTTGCAATCCATGCATCACAGAACACACGTTTTAAGCACCTCAAGGAAAGAGCCAGATCAGACGCTCCTTCAAATGGCAACGAATTTGCAGGAAGAGACAAGCGTGAACTGTCAGTCGGGGTTAGCGAGGCAATTGCGCTTGCAAACGAGATGATATCCAATAACGACCTTACATTGGAGCAACTAAAGCTGCGTGCCTACGACATTGTCAAAGAATGGCTTGAGGAAATAAAGTGAAAAAGCTTGAGAAAGCCTAACATTACATCAAAGATAGAGCTCAAGGTCGAAGCGGCCGTCAACCCATCAGAGGATGCACAAAAAGTGATTGAGGCAATTGCAAACCTATTCACAAGATGTTCTCCAGAGGTCTCATATAGAAGCAGAGCTGTGGGCAGAGCAGTTGGAAGCGATTCACTTGCAATATTATACGAGCAGATACGCTCAAGGTCTGCAATGGGTGTGCTGAGGAGGATGCTCTTGGATAACCGAGCAGGCGATAGCACATGGTTCTTGCTTAACAAACAGGCTGCCACAGCAGGCATAGCAGCGGTGATAGAAGAGGAGCAGGAATCCCCGCTTGGGCCAATCAGAGTCACCATAAGCTGCGAAGAACTGGATGCCCTCATCGACTGGTTGGTGCCTGAGCTATAGCCATAGCACGAGGAAAGCTTCTTTTACCCCCATTAGTATAGGGCTCCATGGCAACAGAGGCATATTGCGTCAAATGTAAAGCCAAAAGGACAATGAAAGATGAGAAAAAAGTGACTATGAAAAACGGCAAGCCGGCCACGCAAGGCATATGCACGGTGTGTGGCACGAAGATGTTTAAGATAGGAGGCAAGTGACGTTTCCCTTTTTCATTTTTTGTTTTCTCTTTTCCTACTAAATATCAAGGCATAATACCCGTAACTGCAATAATCATGTAACTGTTCTCGATGATAAAGATAAGGAATCTTGCCAAAAGGTACGGCAATCACATTGCAGTAGATAACCTTACACTAGACATTAACGAAAATGAAGTTTTTGGGCTACTGGGCTCAAATGGAGCTGGCAAGACCACCACAATACATATGCTAGCTACCCTGCTCAAGCCATCTTCTGGCAGCGCTACAGTGAATGGCTATGACGTTGTCTGTGAGCCAGCGAAGGTTCGCTCAAGTATTGGAATTGTGTTTCAGGCTCCAAGCAGCGATGACATGCTCACAGGGTATGAAAATTTACAACTGCATTCCATGCTATATAACGTGCAGCGACATACAAGGAAGCAAAGAATTGATGAAGTTCTAAAGCTGGTTGGATTGACTGAGCGCAGACACGACCAAGTCAAGACATATTCTGGCGGCATGCGAAGGCGACTTGAAATTGCCCGAGGGTTGCTTCACAAACCAAAGGTGATGTTCCTTGATGAGCCGACGCTTGGACTTGATCCTGCAAGCAGGGAGACCATGTGGAAGTACATACAGCGCCTTGTAAGAGAGGAAAAAATGACTGTGATTTTGACGACACATTACATGGAAGAGGCGGACATACTCTGTGACAGAATCGGCATTATTGACAAGGGGCGGATAGTAGCACTTGACACTCCAGCAGCGTTGAAGGCGGGGCTTGGAGGCGACATCATCAGAATCAAGACACGTCACGATCCAGACAAGATCAGCCAGCTTGAGTTTGTTCACAAGGTTGAGCAGAATGATGGGTTTTTGGTGTTATCGGTCAACAACGCAAAGCGTGACCTACCTATACTGTTGCGGCACGTAGAGGCAGAAATAGCTGAGTTTGCTAGCCCAACACTCAATGATGTATTCATACATTTAACTGGTCGCAACATCAAGGAAGAGGCAGAGGGAGGTTTTGCGGATAGGTATGCAAAATACGATTAGCATACAAGATCATTTAGCGAAGCTGTATGCAATTTGGCTTCGCGAGTTCAAAGTATTCTTGAGGGAGCGGAGTCGGCTTGTAGCATCAACCTTTACACCCATCCTATGGCTCTTTGTCATTGGATCAGGATTGGGTTCTGCAGCAACACCTTCCATGTTGCCATCGGGCGTTGATTATCAACAATTCATTTTCCCCGGCATCGTAAGCATGTC
>JBKPNF010000115.1:0-4757 GCA_046732455.1 Thermoproteota archaeon
GTCTAAGATTGGGGCTAAAGTGCCTGATACTTCAAACGTAATGGACTGCGAGTTCCAACTGTGATTGGCACCCGGACTTAAAAATAACGCAAAATTAGAAACCCGCTAAATTTGGGAACCTAACCTGACTAGCTCGTCCACGATGTAGAGAACAGGAACCTATAGCAACCCTGCTATTTCATTTCTCTGATGACGAATCTATTGTTTGCGTTTGTCGCACCATTCTTCGCTGTTTTAGAAAATAATGCTTAAGCTATGCAAACCCTCAAAGATTCACGCTCAACTTGATGCAAGAACTGAGCACGCGCATGCAATAAAATGACAAAATTAAGAATATTTGCAATAGCCCTTTCATACCAGCAACCAGCTTTAGCTAAAAAGCATAAAATGAGTAAACCTGCTTAAGGAGGGCGTTCCGAAAGGAAAATAAGAAGTTATTACATATTTCATAAAGGAATTGGATTATAAAGGGGGAAATCCGGAAAGAATAAGAACAGTGACCATTTTGTTTGCTAATTTTACGATGATGCGATAGAAGGTATGCGAAGCGTTCGCATTCTAAATATTGTTCCATATAGACGATTCAGTTGGTGAAGATAATAAGTAGATTATTCCGTTATAACTCAAAGTGCTGTACAATTAATACCTTGCAGATGTCGTCGTAGCGGACACAAGTTTGTTGCTTGTTTGGCAATCAATTGACGCTAAATCTCTCTCCCTATCCTTTCACAACTCTGAAGTTTGAGCCCCCACCTTCAAAGTCTCGTAGTTCCTATAGCGCATTTTCCTCAAAAAGATATCATGTTAAGCACAACACGAGATAACAAAGTGTCGTCAGAAAACTGCCAGAAGGTGGCTAGGTTAGGAACCTTGGAGAATTCCTTCAAATCTCTCGTCGAACGGCTATCGGGGATTGGCCACGATCGGGAGAAAAAAAATAGCAACGGGGAATAGAAGAGCAGGCACGCATGAGAGCCGAATAACACAGAGACATGAATACCGTTGCAGAGGGAAAAAGGTTCAAGGATGATTACAAGACAATCAGCGATGATGTAATAATATCATTATACTTGATACCTAGGTGTCATATTGTCCGCTGCTTGGAGTGCAGCCGATATTAAGTTTCAGAGGTATGCAAAAATTGAGCACAGACATGCAAGAACAAGAAAAAAAGAAAGAGCAACAATATCAAAAGCAGAAGAAGAAGAAGAAGAAGAAGAAGAAGAAGAAGAAAAAACAACAAGAGCTGATTGATTGGAGTAGAGGACAAGTAATAGTGCTAATTAGCAAAGGCAAGAACCTGACCCAAACAGCAGAAATACTGAAAGTGGATATAAGTACGATCTGCCGTGACTACCAATACTTAAGAGAAAATACTAACAGTATACTCAAGAAATACATTATTGAAATTCAGCCGCTTGAAGTAACAAAGTGCCTATGTAGACTGACCGCAATTTCAAATGAAGCGTGGAAGATGGCTGAGCAGGCAGCTAAGGAGAATCACAGGAAGACAAATGCCACTGCTATGTCATTAGCCCAAAAAGCTGCACTTGATATTCTCAATGTTATATGTGACAACCATTGGTTAGTTGACGAGGCTTACAAGGTGGAGAAGGAAGAGAAGAAGAATAAAGAGCTAGAACGTGGTTCATCGCTAGCCAGCAAGCAGGAGAGGGGGATCTTTAAACAATAAGCAAGAACGAAAAGAACCAATTCTCTGACAATGACACTTTTATCAATTGAAGATATTGACACAGCAGCAGAAGACACAATGTAAACATGAAATTGCCAACACCTTGCGTATAAGCCGGCCTACAATCTCACGGGACACACACATTATATCCAAAGAGAAATACGCCATAGTGCAGAAAATAATGATAAGCACCGATTTGAAGTATTCAGAAAGAACTTGCTGCTGGGATTGGATGAGTTGATAAACAAACTATGGATAATTGCAGACTCGCCAAAAACAGACAGTAAAGACAAGATAAAGGCAATTACGCTCATTGGTCAGTACTATAGGGAGAGACTTGACCTCATTAGACTAGAACTAGGTCTGATTAGGGAAATAAAGGACAGAGAACGTTTAGAACGCATGAAGCGGTGGTCGTCGTCGTCATCATCCTAGCAAATTGGTGCTCCAAGTTGGAAACTATGATTGGAAATCGCACTAATGCCAAAGGACCAATGGTTTGTATGAAGGCATGCTTCTCCTCCATTTAAAAATGGGTCTACAAGAACTAACCTGCCAGGTAGAACCTTTCTAAAAAGTGCTGATAAGGGACTGGGGCCCGTCGGGATTTGGATAGAAATTCATTTGAATCTCAATTCTAGCTGCTTAGCATATCGCCTCTTAACTTATACAATGTAGAGCCATAATGACGCCTATTACAAAACCTGCTCTTGAGGGCCGATGGTGTTATAAGAGTGAGGAAAATCGAGAGGAAAACTTTCTAATTGAGACACAATTTGCGATACCATGTTATTCTATAATTGAGAAGATAAGGAGAGGAGGAGGTCTAAATATGTCTGGCATCATTTTAGATAATGGATATATTCAAGTACTGGCTTGAAGCTGTCAGCGTAAAAATATGAGGCTATACTGCATTCGCAAGATGAGCCCAATTCCTATCGTTATTACTCTAGTGATGATTATCATAACACCAACTACTTTGCAACCTTCACTAGCTATCGCCAATTATGCTACTACCGCTGATAGACCAGATACTCAATTTTTTCACATGACAGTTATGTCAAATCAGTCAACAAGTACAGTAGGTAATAAAACTAATGTCACTCTTAGAGCTAGTTTTCCTACAGTTCCAAATGAACTAGGGCTTGGAAATTGGAATCATATGCTCCAGCCTGCTCTTAATGAGCTAAATAGACGTCATCCTGACATGAACATACAGATAGAATATGATGAGCCTTACAATGAATACAGAAATAGCATTTTGGATAGATTATCAAATGGCGATTCTGTTGATATTATAGCTTTAGATCAAATTTGGCTTGGTGAATTTGCACAAAAGGGTTTGGTAAGAAATCTCACTGCTGACTTTGAGCAGTGGGGTAAAATAGATGATTTCTATGAAGCAAATCTTGATGGCTCCGTGTATAACAATACCGTATATGCTCTGTGGCTATGGACCGACGTTAGAGGCATATGGTATTGGAAAGATATGCTGCAAGAAGCAGGAGTTGATCCAGAATCATTGAAAACCTGGGACGGATACATCTCTGCTGCAGTAAAGTTGAAGGATTTCTTTGGAGATAGAATAACTCAAGGAGTGCATCTTATTGGTGCGCCGCATGATCGTGACATTTGGTATCCGTACCTTTGGATGCTTGGCGGAGACATACTGGAGCTGCGTCAAGGTCATCCTACAAAAGATGTCTACTGGTTTCCCTCATACAATAGCTCTGAAGGAGTAAGAGCATTGGAGTTTTTGAAGCAGCAAGTAGATGCTGGGATAAAACCTCAAAAGGAGCATTCTTGGGGACTCGAATTTGTTAACAGAACCTTTCCTGTGATGATAGAGGGCTCTTGGATGCTTGGAGCATTTCCAAGAGAATCTTGGCCAACATTGGAACAGCAAGTTGGATTTATTCCCATGTTTCCTGTACCTAACCAAACGACTCAGACGTCCACTATGATGGGAGGATGGGAATTAGCTATACCTTCTACATCGCAAAATAGTGATTTGGCATGGGAGTTGGTAACAATAATGGCTCAGCCTGAAATACTGGGTCCATTTCTACGAGAAATGGGCTTTGTGCCTACACAACGTACGCTAGGAGAGGGTCCAGCCTCCGAATCACTAAAGGAATCGGTGCCATACTTTGAAGAAATGGTTTCAATGATTCCAAATGGCAGAGGCAGGCCAAATATTGCCGAGTATCCAGAGATAGCAGAACATATACATCAAGCCATACAACAAGTTTACAACGGGTCTGCATCACCAAAAGAGGCCCTTGATATGGCAGCTGCCAAGTCTGCCGTTACATTAGGATGGAAATGACTCTCAATAATATACAATACGCAGGTCTTAACGATCTATGACTAATGAAAAAGAAAAAGATATCTCTCGCTTCTTGACGAATCACTGGGTTATATTAGTTCTCTAAAGGATATATTGACATCAACGCTAGCTGCACTTGGAGCAGAACTTGTTTTCTCTTGGATTAGTATCAGTGAATTGTGGACAGCTTATTACAGGCGGCTTTTTCTTTAGGTCTACATCAAGAACTAGTTTTTTGAAGAGATACACAATATTCTTTTTTCTGTTAAGGTTGAGCTGTAACCCTTCAACTGTCCTCTGTGATATCATATTGCGGGCCCGTCGGGACTAGCGGTGATATCGCTTCAAAAAGAGGATTCTTT
The DNA here is from genome assembly GCA_046732455.1 of Thermoproteota archaeon. GTDB lineage: Archaea > Thermoproteota > Nitrososphaeria > Nitrososphaerales > Nitrososphaeraceae > Nitrososphaera. The sequence goes on from JBKPNF010000115.1 coordinate 4,385, forward strand.
GCTATTCTTTTGAATGTATTGAAAGCTAAAAAGGTTTATGCAACTTGGGCCAGCCGAATTCGACAGAAAAATCTTCACACGGTGATGATGTTAGGGAGATAAAGAATGTATTCTCATTTACTGCCATTATTGCCGTTCCCAAAGAAGTTGAATATCTGTCTGCCACAAAGTCTGGCTGATCTTCTGGAATCCAATGTCTTGAAGTGCTTGTCTTTGGACGGTCATCCTGTTCGGATTATCTCTTTAACACGTCCCACTGCTCCATTACTAAGCTGCACCTTTATCCCATGTGGGTGCTGAGATGAATTAGTCAGGATTCTGGCGACAATACCGTCTGTTGTAATCCCTTCTTTTTGATTCTTCTTTTCAACTA
>JBKPNF010000116.1:0-2686 GCA_046732455.1 Thermoproteota archaeon
TCAAGAACAAAACCACCAAGGAAAAATATAAAGTGCGAATAGGCAATCACAGGAAACAGGTTATCGAGTCATTTACTAGTAGCACTCATTTGTTCCAATTTGGGTTAGTGAGGGAAATTTCTAAAGTGGTTTAGCAGGAACCCTGCTCCGCCAGCCATAGCGCCAATAACTGTCACAAGAAGAATTACAGCCGTAGGCACTATGAATGGATTAAGAATTTGCTTTGCTGCCTGCTCTGTGCTCATTCCAAAGCCACCCATTCCTACTGGAGAAACGGCTACATCGCCAATGAAACCGGCATAAATCATCATGATGCCTGCTGTTGCTACCCCAACGTTCATCAAAATCAGGTGGGCCCAAGCCATTCCATTAGCAATCTTCCCACGATATGGCCTGCCTACTCTGACTTCAAAATGGTGATAAAACTGTGCTGACAAGCCTGTACCGATTACTCCAACAACAAGATACAGACCAAGGCCAGCTAGTGCACTGACTTCACTAAATCCTATTGCTGAACTCGCAAGCATCATTTCAACTAGCTTTTGTGGAAATTGCGTTGTTGCTGTTATAACAGCTAGAATTCCGGTGAGGATGGCCACGACTGCACCCTGGATAATAGCTGCCCATGTGAAGCGTGAAGACCATTTGCTGAAGCCAGTTGCGGGCCTGTCTTCTTTGGCGTCATACTGTCGGTTCTTATCTTCGTGTCCGATCCTCATTTCTTGATGCTCCCTTTATTTGAATTTCTTGCAGTTTGTATGTATGCCGTTGAATCATCAGTCACCTAACCTAGTCTCCCTGCCAGGAGTAAACAAATTCTCTTTGTCATTATTCCCACTTCCAGACCTTGACTAGGCTGCTTGTTCCTTTTGGAGCCTCATCTTTGAATACTGCGATTAGGTTATTTAGAAAAGACAATCGAGTTCCCGACGGTGCACTAAATATTAGCGTACCATGGTCTATCCATTTGGCATCTTCAGTTGAATGACCAACAGTATGGGAGATATATGTCGCTGTTTCGCTATTGTCTGCTCTAAAGATTCCTCTCCCCTCAGAATAAAATGAACCGTTGTCTGATTTGAGTTCCTGATATGTTCCAAAGTCTGTAACCTTTATCCCATTAAGTGTCGCTGACCCAGTATACGAAACTTCCAGCCGGGGTGTCCCGTTGACTTCTACAACTCTAACCGCACCAGGAGTTACCTGCTCAACATAGAATGGTTTGCCTAGGTTCGCTTCTTCAAGATCCTTAAGACTCGGGTTTGATTCAGAAGCCATATGCTGCCTTGGCACGTATTGTATTAGAAATTGATGAATTTAATGCCATGCACTGCAATCTCGGTCTTTAATTATCTTGAATTGAAATGAATCGTATGACAATAAAGCCTAATGTCAAAGTGAAAAGAAGCAGGCTATGGTATTTGCTTCCGATATTCCTGGGTGTAATCGGCGGGGTTGCAGCATATTTCTATCTCAGAGCAAGTGATCCTATACTGGCAAAGAGCGCATTATGGCTCGGCATTATTCTGAGCGCCATTGTAGCTGCCTTGGCCTTGGCCCTCTATATTGCATATATGCGCGACATCACCGCAGCTAAAGAGCAAATATCCTCTGGCAGCAACGTAATCAACGCTGCACATTTCGGCCCTGTCGAGTATGCTGACGTGGGCAAGGGTGCTCCGATTCTGGCTATACACGGCACTGGCGGCGGGTTTGACCAAGGCCTTTTGACTGCCAGGTCATTTATGGGAGATGACATAACAGACACTCATAGAGTAATTGCTCCCTCGCGGTTTGGCTACTTGAGAACTCCAATGCCTTCTGATGATAACACGTCGCCTGCTGCGCAAGCCGATGCACATGCAGCCTTGCTTGACACTCTTGGAATAAAGGGAAAGGTTACTGTAATCGGAGCTTCGGCTGGAGCGCTGTCTGCAGCCGAGTTTGCGGCCAAATATCCTGACAGGGTCTCTGTGCTGGTGCTGGCGGTTCCTGCGGCATGGTTTCCAGAAGCAGCGTCAGAAGGTTCAGCAGAGATAGGCTCGAATGACTTCATAATGAACACCGTGCTGCGTTCGGACTTTCTGATGTGGGCAGTCACTAAGATGGCAGGCGATCAGATGATTTCGTTTCTCGGAGTTCCAGCAGAGCTGCAGCAAAGTATGACCCCAAAGGAGCGAGAGAATACCGAAAGCCTAATTCAGATGATACAACCAGTCAGCCAGCGCTACGAGGGAATAAAGCAGGATGCAGAAAACCATCAGAATCGCCAACGTGTTGCGCTTGAGCAAATTACTGCCCCGACAATAATTGTGGACGCAAAGGATGTCGTGACATATCCAGGCTCAAAGTATACTGCAGAGCACATTCCTAATGCAAAGCTAGTCGAGTTTGAGACAGGAGGCCATTTGCTTATCGGCCATGGTGATGAGGCTATAGCTGCAATCCGCCAGTTCATGCAGGAGGAGCACGAGTCGCCTGCATTGGTAGCACGCAACTCAGACACCGGAGAATCCAGATGAACGCAAGCGGGCTAGCAACAACACCTTCTAAGTCCATGTTCCTAAAAAGAAGCATGACGCTGACTGAGTGAGCAAGAGCCACTAGAAATAGAAGAATTTAATAAAGGATGCTCCGGCCGGGATTTGAAACCGGGATCAGCGACTCGAAAGGAGTTGCTTCACCT
>JBKPNF010000117.1:0-6729 GCA_046732455.1 Thermoproteota archaeon
GTCTCCAGCATCAGGTGACCGCACTTTGCGCATTTTTGGGCCAAGATCTTTTTCCTGTTTGCAGCCTCGATGAACTTTTCCACTGTACTTTTATGAGTCGATAATTTCTCCTCTATCATTTCCTATCCACTTTTTTGAATATATGAACTGCGGCGCTCGCACCAGTGGCCCCAAAGTTGTGAGTGAGGGCAACCTCAGAATTTGGAATTGTACGCTCTCCGGCTTTGCTGGTGAACTGCTCAAATACCTCGACCACTTGCCCAACGCCTGTTGCACCGATCGGGTGCCCTTTTGATTTCAAGCCCCCTGACGGATTTATCGGGATCTCTCCATTAAGGCGTGTTGCTCCATCCCTTACGGCATGGACGGCCTTGCCCTTTGGGAAGAATCCAAGATCTTCAATGTCGATTATCTCTGCTATTGTAAAGCAATCATGCACTTCGGCAAAGTCAATATCCTTTGGAGTCACTCCGGCCATCTTGTAGGCCTGCCTTGCGGCATCCACTGTACTTGGAATGGTCGTAATGTCTTCGCGGCCTTGAACAGCTGCTGGCGAAGCGCCCCTGCCAGATCCAATTATTTCGATGTATGGCCTATCGCTCTTTTTCGCAAATTCTTCGCTACATAGAATAACTGCAGATGCACCATCAGAGAATGGGCAGCAGTCAAGCAGTTTCAGAGGCGAAGCCACCACTGGTGACTTTAGCACATCGTCGACTGTTATTTTCTTGTGGACATGCGCCTTTGGGTTCATCAACCCATTTTCATGGTTCTTGACTGCAACGTGAGCGAGGTCTTCTTCGGTTGCCTTATGAGTGGTCATATAAGCGCGGGCCATTGACGCAAAGAGCCCAGGGAACGACGCGCCGTTACCACCTTCATAGAAAAAGTCAGAGCAGTAGGAGAACAGGGTCGTGCTACGTGCAGTGCCAGTATGTGTCACCTTTTCAACACCAAGCGCAAGGACGCAGTCATAGAATCCGGCTGCTACATTAGCGTAAGCTTCTCTAAACATCACGGAGCCAGAGCCGCACGCCGATTCAATTGTAAGGCCAGGAACGTTAGGAATTCCAAGATTACTCATGATGACAGGTGCCATATGAACCTGCTTGTCGGCAACCCCGAAAACGTTTGAAATGTATCCAGACTGGATCTCTTTTGGAGTAATCCCAGCGGACTCAACTGCATCTTTAGCCGCATTTAGCGCAATCTCTATGATGCTTTCGTTTAATTTTCCATATTTCGTGCTGCCCGCACCGAGAAGGCAAACTTTGTTGGTTGTCATCTGATAAAAATTGCTTTTTTGTATATAAATAGCTTAAACACCCTTGATATGTAAGAATCATAGTAGATGTTTAGTAAGGGTAGCCTAAACAGCCTCTGCCAGCAAGTCAGGAAGACATCAGTCTTAACCAGCAGGCTTGCGATGCAGAGTCATACACGCACACTTAGGCATTATTGAAATTTCTTCTGTTTTCATGACGAACCTGTTATCACAGCCGCACTTGTACAAACTGGAGGCCAAAGGCTCACCGTGGCAGAATCTACGGACTTGTAGTATTCTTTGTGTGCTTAATTGCAGCGTAATCACATTCTGCAATCACATATTGCCAGAGGGGTTAATGGCAGTTCACACGTCATCAACGCATTTCTTTTTTTCTTTTGAGTTACAGAGCCATAGCCACAGATCTTTTCAGGAAGGATAAGACGTAGAAGTTCACACAGACGGAATAAGCAAGCACTGTTGAAATATGTAAAGAAAGGATCGAATTAATATGCACAGGTCTGCCAAGATCTCATTTAGTTGGTGTACACCCTTGTCGTCTGTGAAAAGCCTGCTGCTGCAAGGAGGATAGCTGAGGCACTTGGCGAGCCGACGGAGTCGAGGCCTGGCGGCATTTCCATCTTTGACGTAAAAAACGGTCAGAAGCACTATAAAATCTGCACAGCGCTTGGACATCTGTATGGTCTCACCGATGTCACCAAGAATAGAAGTGTATACCCTGTACTTGACTTGGAGTGGACGCCTGTTACCGAGAACCCACGAGGGGTCAGAGCTATCAACATCATTTCTGAGCTAGCTAAAGAAGCATCATCATTCGTGCATGCATGTGACTATGATCAAGAAGGAGAAGTGATAGGCTACAGCATCTTACAATACACGTGTGGTGATAAATATGCGAAAGCATTAAGAGCCAAATTTTCGACACTAACTGATGAAGAGATAAGAAATTCGTTCGCCAATATGGCCAAACCAAACGGCGGGCTCGCAGAGGCTGGCAAGTCGCGTCACCTGCTCGATTTCATTTATGGAGTGAATCTGTCAAGAGCACTTGTCAGGTCGTTTAAGGCCGTCGGCAGATATCACAATCTCTCAATTGGGAGAGTGCAGGGACCGACGCTTGCCTTTGCAGTCAATAAAGAGATCGAAATCAGGTTGCACATACCAGATCCCTACTGGATAATAACTGCGCAGTTTGACAAAGAAGGACAGATATTTTCTGCGCAGTATGAAAAGCCAAAAGTGGAGACGCCTATTGAAGCTAAGGCAGTTATAAATGCCTGCGTAGACAGAAACGGAACTGTAAAAGGTGTTAGCGACAACAAGCAGGTGTTGCGCTCACCCGTGCCGTTCAACATCGGCGACCTGCAGCGAGAAGCATACAGCCTGTTCAAGCTTGGCCCAGCTTATACACTTGCAATAGCGGAAAAATTGTATTTGCAAGCACTGATTTCATATCCGCGCACATCAAGCCAAAAGCTTCCACCTTCCATAGGATATAATAAAATAATTTCTGGCCTTTCAAAGATTGGCAGATATAGTCAATTGATATTGATGCTTCTCTCAAAGGATCGACTTGTGCCAAATGAAGGTAGGATGACAGATCCAGCTCACCCTGCTATTTACCCAACTGGCGTTGCACCGCAGCAGAAACTGAGCGGCCTTGAATTCAAGGTGTACGATCTTATAGTGAAGAGATTCCTTGCGGCATTTGGCGATCCAGCTATCAGCCGAGACGTAAATGTTACAATCGATGTAGGCGGGTACATCTTCAAGGCAGCAGGTATGACCTTAACCTATGAAGGCTGGATGGTGTTCTACAAGCCTTATGCCAGGTTCAATCAGCGCACGCTTCCGGAGGTTCACAAGGGCGACCTGCTGAAAAATCTAGGCATTGAAATGGAAGAGAAATTCACTCAGCCGCCCCACCGTTACAACCAAGCAAGCATGCTTGCCAAGATGGAGCAGGAAAAAATTGGAACCAAGGCTACAAGAGCTGATATAATATCCACACTATTCAAGCGGAACTACTTGGCAGCATCTAAAGGCGGGCTCGAGGTAACTGACCTCGGCTTTGCAGTCGTTGATTCTATGAAAGAGTTTGCGCCAGGCATAGTTTCCACAGAAATGACAAGGTTGATGGAGGAGCAGCTTGCAAACGTGGAGCAAGGATCGGCTGACAGTATTTCTGTAATTGAGCAGGCAGTAGATAAACTGTTAGAGTCACTGGCCTCATTCATAGAAAAGGAAGCTGATATTGGAGCGCTGATAAATGATGCTGTATCGGCTGACAGGGCACAAGCAGCAGTGTTTGGTAAATGCCCGCTATGTAGGAAGGGGCAGCTTTGCATGGTCCGGTCGCGCACTACAAAAAAACGCTTTGTGGGATGTTCGAATTATGCCGGCGGCTGCAAGGCAACTGCGCCGCTGCCACAAAAGGGCGCAATTAGAACTACGGGCAAATCATGTGTCGACTGTGGCTGGCCATTGGTAGGAGTTGTTTTTGCTCGAGGCACAAAGCAGTGGAGAATTTGTATAAACATCCATTGTTCTTCAAAGAGGCGAAGCACCACCTGATATATGCTTCTGTAACCGCTTCACGTACTTACAAGAAGAGAGGAGGAGAAGGACATCCTCATCTTATTACGGGTATGTGATAGAAACGTTCGCTTCTATTTTTCTTTTCATTTAGGGGATAGAGTGTAAACATCTGTTCTACGGTTCTTTAACAGAGGCATGGATCTGCGAACTTGCTGTATACGCGCCCTATCAATATCAACTATTTCCACACCTTCCCGCTTACCCATATCTAGAAGTACTACTCCAAATGGATCCACTACCATGCTCTTGCCGCAGTAAATATTGCCTACTTGGTCAGGGGCAACTATGTAGGAGCCGTTTTCAATAGCCCTTGCCTTAATCATCGTCTTCCAATGCTCCACTTTCATCTCCCCTGCAACCCAAGCAGAGGGTGCGATAAGCATGTCTGCACCTTTAATTGTCAATAGTCTCGACAGCTCGGGAAAACGCAAATCATAGCAGATCAAAAGCCCTGCAATGCCAGCAGGTGTCTTGTCAGGCTTGACGATTGATTTACCAGGCAGGAGCTTTGTAGATTCTTTGAACCCGAGCGCATTATACAGGTGCAACTTGCGGTATACTGATGTTATTGCACCCCTCTCGCTTATTATCACAGCAGTATCATAAACATGGGTGGGCTTGCTGCTTTTCTCATAAATAGTGACGACAACTCCGACTCTGTTTTTCTTTGCAACCGCTGCAAGTGTCAAAACAAAGTTGCCCTTGACAGTTTCGGCAATTCTAGCCAACTGGATTGCAGATTGGCTATGGGGCGAAAAAGCCATCTGGAATTCTGGAAAGCAGACGAGATGTGCATTCTTGCTGGCTGCTTCATGAATAAAGTCAACAGATTTTTTCAGGTTTTCCTGCTTGTCTTCAGATGAGCGCATTTGCACTACTGCTATTTTCCTCAATCAGTTCAAAGAGATGATGAAAATAAAAATAAAAATAGTTTGCTACGCTAGAGCGGTCTACCGGACTGGAACCAGTTCTCCTTGGGTTTCTCATCGAAGACGACGATCACGTGCTCTGACTTTGTGTTCAATATCTGAACCGCTGCATCGGTTATGGCTTTGGCAAACTTGTCCTTCTGCTCAGAGGTTCTACCCGGATACATTGACACGGTAATGAGAGGCATATGTGAGTGAATCTTGTTATGGCTGGTTTATATGCACACTGGCAACTAGCGTTGGCACCACTTGTTCAATTGACTTTCCGTTTGACTGGGCCAGCTCGTAGACCGCAAGCAGGTAACGCTTGATGAACTTGACTCCGGGTGAGGGCCTGCGGCCCTTTTCATAGTCACTTAGGACGGATGGTGTGAGGCGCATGTGCCTTGCAAGGTCTGCCTGTTTGATCCCAAACTTTTTCCTACAGAATTTTAGCTGCTGGTGAGGGTTGTCGCTCAGTACCACAGATCCGGCGATCCATGTCAAGTCGTCGCCGCTAGCATTAATATCCGTACACAAACGTAAAACAAACACTTGAGGGGTGATAAAAAGATTTTCTAAGAAGATGTGCTTGTTTACCAGTATTGCCCATGACCTATGACAGACTGCAATGGCTGAACTACAAGGTGATCGGATGCACTCACTGTCCAAGATTGTCACAGTACATTAAGCAGATCGGGCAAGAAAAAGTCAAGAGGTTTGCGCGCGAAGATTACTGGGCGCGTCCTTTGCCAAGCTGGGGCGATCCAAATGCGCGGCTACTGATAGTTGGACTTGCACCTGCAGCACATGGCGGCAACAGGACAGGAAGAATGTTTACGGGGGATGGCTCAGGTGACTGGCTTGCAAGGGCGATGTATGAATCAGGATTTGCAAACATGCCAACTAGCAGGTCAAGGGATGATGGGCTTGTTCTCAAGGACGCCTACATTACTGCAGCGATTAGGTGTGCACCACCAGATAACAAGCCACTGCCAACCGAGCTGGCCAACTGCTCTCAATATCTTGTTAGCGAGCTGCAGATTTTGGATAATGTTAAAATCATTGTTATGCTCGGCAAGATTGGATTTGATGCTTACTGTCGAGCAGCAGGATTGAGAAGACTTGTGTTTAGCCATGGAGCTAGCTATGAGATAAACGGTAAGGTGCTACTTGCCTCATATCATCCAAGCAGGCAGAATACCAATACAGGCAAGCTGACATGGCAGATGTGGTTTGATATTTTCAAAAAGGCAAGATCTATTTTAGGTTCTTAATGGTCATAGGATAGTCGTCTGTCCTCACATTCATTGGTCCTAATATATTAGAGCATTTATGGCTATCACACAACTACATCTCATAAGCGGCGGACATCAGAAATCTGAAGGGATTATGGAATTGAATTCGCCGCATCTATTTTTATATTCATCAATACATATAAGCAACATTCATTTGCAGGAAAGGTGCCTTTGCCAATAGAAAAATGGCAGTCATCTCACTGATCAGTAGATGAACCTTAAACCTTTCCATGTATGAAAGCTCGCTGCCTTGGCAGTCTAGCTCTCCATTGCTCTGCTCTTTTCTGTCCCACAACAAAAAACACAAACACATCTATTGTGTCATAGGCGGCTTGTATAGAGATGCGGTAAAGGCATTGCACAAAAATATAAACATGGACTATAGACGGAACTTCTTTTACCATTCAGTATTAAATACCCACATAATCTACTTTTTGTTTGAACTGATGTCAGTAGTTACCTGGTCTATCTTGTGGCGCAGCGCTTCCTTGATCTTGGTATTATCTATCATGTTGAGTGAGCCTTTGCAGTTGGGGCACTTGAAAAACAATTCAATTGCTACGTCAAATTTCACCCGCGGACAGTCATGGTTGCCGCAGTGGTAAAACTCTGTTGATTCTTCATATTCAAGACGGTTGTG
>JBKPNF010000118.1:0-2943 GCA_046732455.1 Thermoproteota archaeon
ACTCAAGGATCTGCAGAAAAACTACTCGAGATAAAACTGAATCAAGAGAAGCAACAACAACAGCAGTCTAGCCAGTCCAACAGTAGTGCTGCGGCAATCGCTAACCTACTTGATGCAGGTAGAGGCAAGCCATTTTGGATATGGGATGACAAGCAGCATGATGCATTAATGATTCTTATCAGTCCTTCCGGTAGCTGATCCCACCTTCTGTAACGCCACTAAACCCGCCCTTATGCATTCTTCCTTTTCGGCTATCTATCACAACTATTATTATTCCTGCAATGATTGTGATATAGCCAATTGCTGTTAATACTCCACCCACAATGACTCCAGAAAAGGTACTGAGATCTACACCAGGTAGCGCCTGTCCTCCCTCTTCAAAAGATCTTGCAGCGGTTAGCAATGGCAAATGGCCAAATATACCGTAAATTGTAACGTTTGTTGCTCCTGCATTTGTGATGTTAAGAATATGATTGCCGGTATTTTGCGGCTGAAAATCGGTAAACAGGTTTGCAGAGAAATTGTTGTTACTTACGACCGTCCCAGCTGAATCTATGACAGTTGCGATCAATCTATCTTCTCTTTGTTCTTGAGGCAGTTGTTGTTGTTGTCGTCGCTCTTGTAGTTGCTGCCCCAGCCCATCATCTCCTTCACCTGCTCCCCTTTCTCCTAGCCTTTGATTATGTATTGCTACAGTTATTGGTTTTGAGATATCTGTTACTTGAGTTGTTGCTGCTTCTACCGAGCTTCCAGGTTCAATTGAAACTTGGTTGATAAGCTTGTCTCTTTCTTGTAGAAATGTGTCTGCAAATGTGCTAGCGAATTGGATAGCCCATACAACAGCTATTATTGGTCCTGCAACAAATAACACTCCGCCTACAATCAAGACGATAGGTCCTCTTTGCTTCAAGCTCTTCTTTTTCCTCCGATCTCTTGTGTCTGAATGTCTCTTCTCTGAAACTCATTTGTTATATTCATTTGTTATAAATCCTGCTTTCCCAACTTCTGTGCAAAGGAGCGTAATTTGCAACAAGGTAGATATACTAGCACAATGAACTGACTGAGAATATATATATGCTCTGATGAGAAATAGTGTCATGCCAAAGCCTCCAGCTTCACGTCTTGTAGAGCTCGACGGTTGATGGCATTGCTGAGATCGTGGGTTCAACTCCCACCCTGTCCATTTCTTTTATGCTGGGTAACTACTGCATTAAATTGAGCTTCGTTGGACAGTTGTCGGACAAAACAGTCATCTTTCCTGATTGTTTAATGATGGTGGTGGGTTTGTATCCCCTCTCTTTTCTGTTCACGCTTCATAGCCCAGTACATTGCAGGACAAGCTGCTGCATAACCTGCTGGTAGTATTATTCCAAGACCTAGCCAAAATAAGGCATCCGTTAGCGCAGCATGCATGAACCCGGGGATCACAAATACTAGCGAGTTCTCAGTTATTTCCATTGCAGCGATGTTTGCAGTATCACCAACCACTGTGACCCTTGCTGCTTGTCTAATAGGCATTGTCTTGAGCATCGGAATTATTGTAAAAAAGCATATCCGACGGCAAATGCAAGTCCTACTGCTAGTACAAATGTCGAAATCATATCCCAACCAAGCATAAAGCTTATTGCCGCTCCAACACCTTCACCAATGTTGCATCCAATCAAGCATCTGAGGGCTATTCCAGTTGGTCTCATATGTTTATTTAAACAGCAGCAAAATATCACATTCTTAAACGCCACGAGAGTAATCGCATTTTGAGCTCTGAAATTCTTCTTCTGTAATCAACCCTTTTTCTCTTAATCCAACTAATTTCTCCATCTCTAGTATGGGCCTGGAAATGTGATTTGTTTGATCTTGCGCAATCCCTCTTTGTTCCTCTAGAAGAAAGACAACTATTGCTATTGGAATATACAAGAGAAAAGAGTGAACATAATAAGGCTCCTCGCTTCCTCCCATTGGAAGCGAACGGATTATTACCTGTTATTGCTCCGTACTGGAATAGACCAACTAAAATAATTACAGGGATAGTCAACGCCCATACCAATATAGTGAAATATTTACCAATCTGTGGAGAAGTCCTAGTCGTCAATCTTAGTCCAAATACTACCAAACTAATACTCAGGAAAAAAACACTTAATGCAGTATAAGCTCCTTGTATTGTAAACTTGCTATATCGGCAGCTTTATCAGTCAGAAAATCTTAAGTAACAGGTAGCCCCAGTAATGCTTCACACTTTTTAGCTTCATATAGATTACATCAAGCTCGGGTTGGTCTTCCTTATGAAGCCCTCGTTACCTTCATCATCTGCTTTTTCTATTGGTTTTTCCATCTTCGGCTTCCGAACCTACATAGCCGATACAAAGCAGAGAACTCAACTCTCATATATCTTGATAGAAGTATCCATCCATCGGCAAAAAGAAGAAGCAAACAGAAATTTGCTGTCGATTCATTTGAAGATTACTTTGCTGTTGCTTTTACTTACGCCGTTCGATTTCCTGCTGTTGTGCTTGTTGTGCTTGTTGTGCTTGTGCTTATTAAGACATTGCAGCTTGTGTGCGACCTGTGATTATACCTGAACTTATAGCAAATGATGTGACTCCTCCTCTCATTATTCTTTAATACCCAGCCAAGGACCAATAATTGTTCTCTATCATTTGAATCTGTTCACTGTCATTTGACCAGGTGAGATTTCCAGCAACATATTTTATTATGTTTAGATATATGTTGGGGAAAGTTCTAATTTTGATTGTGCCGTTGAATGAGCGAACAGATAACACGAAGTTCGGAATAGTTGATAGGTAACAGCAGACGAACATAATGTTAAATACTTGTAGGTATTGATAGTGTCGATTGTCTGCGACTGCCGATACCAGACTCCCTCCTACAGAACAAATATCATTTAGTGCGTGGAAAACTCTTTTAATATTAGCTGGTACTATTGTG
>JBKPNF010000119.1:0-4551 GCA_046732455.1 Thermoproteota archaeon
AAGTATCAGAAGTAAAAATAATGTGATACATTTGAACTTTCAGTAGCGAAGAAGAGTGTATCTTTTTACCAGAAATAATACAAGCTTATATCTTTCATGATGGTAGACTATGTGTATACACGTACAGAAAGCATATGTCAGATTCATTACATCCACGTGATCTAGGAGTTATTGTAAGAAATACGCAACCAGAGGACATTACCAAAATAGTAGATTTACAAAAAGAGTCATTTCCATATCTTGCTCGTTATGGAAATATATGGCATCCAGAAGAGCTCAAAAGTCATCTCCATGTTTTTCCACAGGGTCAATTTGTTGCTGTCGAACCAGATGGTATGGTAGTCGGTTCTGCCAGTACTCTTATAGTCTTACTTAAACCAGAGTATGCAGAACACACGTGGAAAGGGATCACTGCGGACGGTATGTTTACAAATCATAATCCTAATGGAGATAGTATGTATGGTGCAGATATATCGACGTATCCAAAACACAGACATGAAGGTATAGGAGGCATGTTTTATGAGGCTAGAAAGGATTTGGTTGTTAAATTGAATTTACGGAGGATGATAGCAGGCGGAAGACTATTCAACTACTGTGAATATGCAGAAAAGATGTCAGCTCAAGAATATGCTGACAGAGTGGTGAAAGAGGAATTAAAAGATCCTGTATTGTCGTTTGAATTAGCTAATGGGTTTAGATTCGTCAAAATACTGCCAAATTACTTGGATGATGTTCGTTCTCTGAATTACGCTAGTTTTATAGAATGGTTAAATCCCAAATACCAACAAAATCGCTAAGCAGTGATTATTGAGCCTTCTGTAGTTACTTATATCTCAACATTTAGCTAGGGTTTTAACCTTGAACTATTTGTATAAGGTTTTCCCCTATTTTGTAAAAGGTAAAGCCAAAAGTTCAAAGAGTTGGGGCTATAATATCTGGCTACTTTAAATGCATAATTTTCTCTAAGTTGCGTGTGATTCTCTTCTGAATAAAAATAAAACATCATCATTTTGTCTCTGATTTCAATTTTGATCTTCAGGTCAGCAATCGGATGGCCAGTAATGAAAAAATTCTTTTAAATCTTGAAAAGTGCTTGTGCATTTCTGAACATTAAAAGTTCACGTGAGTGCTGAGTGAGCTTGAGTTTGGCAGCAAAATTAAGATATGATTGCATACTTGATATGGGCCAATCACTTCCATACAAAAGATATAGTGGCTCACCAACATAGTTTAAAAATTCAGTGACTTTGTCTGACATAAAATCTTCAAAATAGTCAGAAAATTCGCCTAGCACCAAACCCGAGATGTCTGCATAGACATTCTTGTTCTTGTAGATCACCTCTTCACAATCCCGAATCCAAGGGTTTCCTAAATGGCATATTATTATCTTCAGATCTGGATTATCTACGGCAACTTCGTCAACGTTCAGTGGATGGGAGAACCTTAACTTCCCTTTAGTGGAAAATGTGTCTCCTGTGTGTATCATGACTGGCATACCAAATTCTATGCATAAATCATAGACTCGCTGGTATCTCTCGTCATATGGATAGTAATGCTCATAGCCACAGTAAAGTTTCATGCCTCTTATTAGACCTTCTTTGAACCATTTTCTGCAGTTTTGAAAGTCGTCATCATTGTGGCCGTCAATTGAAAAACCTGCTACGATAGAGAGTCTATCGCTGTATTTCTTCGTCTCTTCTATCAGTTGCTCGGTGGATGGCCTATCTTCATTTACCTTATAGGACGAAAGGATGATCGAATGGTCAACATTATTGACTTCCATAGTGTGAACCAACATTTCTATTCGCTCTTTTAGCGTCGCGTATTTAGTTCCCTCATAGCGATTGAGATGCACATGGCAGTCTATTACTCTCGTCATCGGAGCATCAACTCACTTTTGAGGCACATATTTCGGGTTTATCCATTCTATGAAAGAGGCATAATTCAAAGAACGACTATCTTTCATATAGTTTGGCAGGACTTTGATAAACTTGAAGCCATTATTTAATTGAAATGATAAGACAAGATCCTTTAATTCTCCCTTGACAACCTTTTTAGCATATTCTTGAGCTGACATCTTTTCTGCATATTCACAGTAGTTGAATAGTCTTCCGCCTGCTATCATCCTCCGTAAATTCAATTTAACAACCAAATCCTTCCTGGCATCGTACAGCATAGTCGCAATACCTAGCCCTCGGGAGTCAGGATGTGTTGATATATCGGCACCATATAGACTATCACCTTTGAGGGTATGGTTTGTAAACATCCCATAAGCAGTAGCCTGTTTCCAAGTATGTACTTGGTAAGCTGGTATGAGGGAAGTTACAAGGCTGCTTGAAGAGGCTATTATCTCTCCGCCTAACTCCGCGCAAAACTGCCCCTCCGGAAATATTTTGATATGGCTTTCAAGATGATGTTCATCCCAAATTACTCCATCCTTAGCCATGATGGGAAAAGATTGTTTTTGCAGTTCTACAATATGAGGAATATCCTCTGAAGTGATATTTCTGATAATGATATTATTATTACCATGGGTCGCCAATTAAATCAGCTATATCATAGGGTTATCTTATCGAGGATTAGTGTGTATGCCTCCAAGAAATTCGTTCGCTGGACCATAATCTTATAACAACGCATTAGTCATCAATATTTTATCCTAAAATAAATGTGATTTCCTGCTTCTATATTGACATATCTTGTCTCGATCTTTCCCAGCATAAGCTCCATATTAAGTCTTTGACACTGCATATTGCCTTTACTTCTTCAAGCAAATCATGGTGGCTTGCTGATTATCAGGATGATGATATCTCCTTGAATGATGGCGACGCTCCAACAAATTTGGCAATCTTGTGTCTAAGAAAAACCTCATGTTCTTTTCCACAGTCATTACATCGAAGTCTGAGATTGCCAGAAATACTCCTGTATTTTGGCTTTACCACGTCGTCTTCTTCGATCAGTTCCATCACGTTCCCGCAGTCACATGAGATCAGGTGTTTTGGCATGAGATAAGCTTACAAAGAAGAGGAATTAAAGCTGTGAACTAGAGGTTTTCCCACTTTTTTACATTTGTAGAACGGTAAACAAAATAAACCGGGCATAATTCCATGGTGCATTTAAGGTTAAAACCTTAAAACAGATAACCGTCCTTCACATGTTTGGCCGTGTCTTCAAAAAATGGACAATAAAAACAGCATCCGATCATTCTCTTATACTAACACATGAGGAGAATATTCTCCAATCTCTAACAGCCAGCTGCCGCCAAAGAATCTCAGATTGGGATATGAAGGAAACATCAGACTAACATGATCGTTAACGTCAACACCAACAATAAAGCAGAAGCAAGAGCAGAGAGTTCATCCATTCATTACCCCTCAAGAATCTCAAGATAAAGGGACATATCTATTATGCCAAGATCTGACTCCTAAGTATAACTGGTTGTGAAAATTGAGCTAATTCAGTTTCAAAGAAAGGAAAACTCGCGATAATACACAAGGCAATGTATGTAAGTTTAAGATAGATTATGGTTATTTGTAAAACCATAGGAGAGCTAGAATTCATGGTACAGCTTGTAGCAACCTAGGAATTAGACAGCAATTTGGCTTCAGCGATAGAGAAAGATAAACCAAAAATTCGTAGCTATCGGCGCCCAAAACCGATTCTAACAACAATACCAATCCAGGTTCGGATTTCCAAAAATTGGGAATGATGACAATAGTAGCACAAATGAAGGGGAGAAAAAAGAAGAAGAAGAAGAAGGCCTACTAAACCACGCTAAACCGCAGTTCAGAAAAAGTCTCCGCAATAAATAAAAAATATCTGGCTATGCAAACCGTTCGATGCGATCAAGAACACGTGATCTAGACTTCTCTAAGAACCTACTTCTGGCAGCAATGGTAGCAATGTTATATCTCTCATGGTTACCGATGTTGACAAATTCTGTACTCGCAGCTCCAGACAGATCTGCAATGTTACATTTCTCATGGTTGCCAAAGGTGACAAATTCTGTACTCGCAGCTCAAGATAAATTCGGAATAGACGAACTTTATCATACAGCAGATAAGGGACCTGTCTGGTTTCTAGATAATAAAGATCCACAAGATGACGACAATTTTTTGATGACATCAGCTAAGGACATAAAATTACAAGAAGAAGGGTCGGATGTATTTGAACTGGATGCAGAGACAGGTACACAAAAACACGGAGTAAGAATTCATGCAAATTCTCCAGACGGCGAGTGGAAGAATGTGGAAATGACAGGGTACTTTAAGCTTCATGAGGGAAACGACCAGTTTACAATGATAGCAAGACAGGGTCCAACCTACAATGATGATGGAGGATGTGATGCTTATGTTTACTACGGTCTGCTTAGTTCAGATGGTGACGCTTTTTTTAAGAAAAAGCTATGGCATCACGGCGGATATACAGACAGGACTGCAGTAGAACATAACGTGGTAGATGATCTGGACGGTAGATGGGTAGGCATCAAGCTAGTGACCTATAATTTAGACGATGACAAAGTCAAATTAGAACTCTGGGTTGATGATGGAGATG
>JBKPNF010000120.1:0-6905 GCA_046732455.1 Thermoproteota archaeon
AGCCTGTACTATTCTAAATGCAGGGCTGTCTGGCGGGCCGCCAGACATGTCAAACCTCGGACGTTCACCATCATCAAATATCGTCTGTCCTATCAATGCAAAAGTGATGATGTGCGTTGCAGGCAATACGATGATTATAGAAAGTATCATCATGATGATCATCTTTTTGGTCTTGTTCAGATGGTGGACTATCTCGTCCATTACCCTAAAGTTATTTCTACAGGTTTGTCCTTAATTGGATCTGGCACTACCTAAAATCCACTTTCGCTCATTATAAGAAATGCAGTAACTATGTTACCTATAGTAGTCGTCATCATCATCATCATCATCATTTGTCTCCCTCGCTCCTTGGGAACAATACTTCGTATGGCTCCAATATTTCTTGAAGGATTGCCCTTCCCTTTTCTGAAACCTTGTACTTGATTATTATCTTGTTGCCCCATGGCTCTTCAAATCTTGTTATCAAGCCCTTATCGACCATGTCATCGATTATTGGTCTATGCTTCACATTGTTTAGGCCGCAGTAACTCATTAACTTGGTTTGGTTAAGCTCACCATAATCTGACAGCTTTAGTATCACATCCTTCCTGATGTAGACCCTGTCGCGGTATTCGTGAACCATTTTAACCAGGTTTCTAGGCCTTGTACATTGCATATTTGATTAAGTATGAATAGCGATAGCTTCCAGAGCGCTGCATACCTGTCACTAACACCATGGTATACCCTTCCTAGAATGGCTTCCCGATGGGGCTAGATTAAGGATGTGGTAACTATGTTACGTGTCAAGATGAACAGTGGTTAAAGTAATTCGTGCTGAAGTCCTCCTATGACAGATTCAAACCTACTATTAGCTCAAGGACTCCTCTCCATAGCAGCAACCATCACAATCTTAGTTACCTTTTGCGGGTCTTCCGCCTATGCCTGTAAGACTACTTTTTGCTGTGTGACTGGAGTATACTTGCTGCCGCAGCAGCATTTGGTGTGTCGTGGAGGGGGGCCAGAAGTCAGTTCTTTTATCCACCTTGCTTATGATTAGTGGAACGGCGGTAGCCTTGAATGCGGTAATAGCAAGTAGAAACTTCTCTATTCTCATATTTTCGGAACCAATCATCGGAGCAATTCTTGGTCTGGTACTACTTGCACGAGGGGATCGCAAAGAGCTTGAGCCCATCAACGAATATCAAGACTGAGGCAAAAATTTCGAGATAACCGTAGAATATATAACTCTCCCTCTTTTTTAAGCATTGATGTGTTCAGGTTAATGATTAATGGGGACAGTTAATCATAACTCACTCAAAGCTTTCTAGAGCCAAAGATCCAATGTGACAATTAAACACAATGATTTAGTCTAATCCCAAACAATAAACTTGCTGCTGCTCTGTAATAAAAAATTATGAATGGGAGTTATATAGAATATCCGAAGCTGCGGGAGTTTTTAGAGTAATAAATACATCACAAAAAAGTATAATTGATTTAATTAAATCTTTATCTACAAGAGACGTTAAAGCGATCCATGAAAGAATTAGATATTATAATACCCCGTGAGCGACTCAACGACATGAATTCAATCCTTTACAACCACAAAGTCGGAGGCATGTTTTATTTTGAAATATCAGGACGAGGTCGTGCAGAAAGGGGAACAGTAGAACATAGGACAAATGAAGGATATCCAACTGGCAAACGGTATATTCCAGAATTTGGTGGCAGAACCATGGTGCAAGTAATAGTACCAGATTCCATGGAAAAAGTTCTCATATCCGATATAATGGATAAGATTAGTACTGGCTCTGCTGGCGACGGCAAGATTTTTGTAAAAGATGTAACTGAAACCTATGATATAGGGACTAAGGAATCAGGTGAAAAAGCTGCGCTCTAACATCAAAAAAATAATATAAAATCAATCCCACATAATAGTTACCTTAGCTCCCTTCATTAGAAAGAGCTGCTAACTGAGCTGGGGATCGGGGGTTCAAATCCAATCCTCCCACTCCTGTTTTTACACTCTGAGCGACTAGGACTACGGCGGTGTAAAGTAGGGCTAAATAGCTGTGAAGAAGATTTTAATTATTGATTTGGGCGATAACAATTTAATTAGACATGACTTATTAAACTTGACCCTCTATCCATAGTTGTTATATCTTCTTATACAACACCTACCTTGTATTTTTATTCCTTTGAAAGTCAGCCAAGCTTGACTTCAAATGTCTATTCATTAGCATCATGATAAATGCCCCCCGATAGCACATTGATAAAGTAAATAGATCGAAGGTGGACCCTTTTTGAATAGTAAAGAATTGAATACGTATATTTTTTACTCTATAGTAAATACCTCTGACAATTCTATTATTCTTATTAACATAGATCAAAAAGAGGTAGCAAGTCAGGGACACCTACATCAAGCAGGAGGAGGTATTCCAATCACAGATACAGTACCACTTATCTCATTTGTCACATACATCTTGCTATTGTTAGGATTGTATACAAGATCCCATGGAGCTATGCCAACAGTAATTGTATCCACTATGGTGTTATTGGCACTTACCACAGACACAGTATTAGAATACGGTTCTCCTCCGTAGTTAGTTACATAGATTTTGAGGGTAGAAGGATTGTATGCAACACCTTGTGGATGATATCCCACGTCAAATTGGTCGATTACGGCTCCGTTTTCTAACACAAATACTTTACCTCTTGGAGCAGTCTCTGAAACAAAACTGGCTACATACATTCTGTTGTTGGCACCGCTGAAGCCGATACCGCTAGGAAAGCGATCTACTGGTACATGGGTAACAACAGGAGATGCCGACGTACCAGTTTCATCGATTATGGAAACATATCTATCTTGATGATTTGTTACATACATTTTGTGATCTAGCGGGTTGAAGGAAATCTCATGAGGGCCCTGGACTATGCCTCCTGTTGAATTGCGTAATTCTATGACGTTCACTACATTGTTTCCTTCTATTACTGTGACTGTTGGGGAGCCACTGTTGGTCACATAGATTCTGTGGTTATCAGGATTGTATGCAATTCCATCAGGTGTGTTAAAACGGCCTTGAATGGTAGTAGTAATAGTAGGAGGATTAGTTCTAGCATTTACCACAGAGACAGTGCTATCATCATGGTTGGCTACATAAATCATCCCGTTAGCATCATTGAAAGCAATATCCTGAGGGCCTGCACCAACTGGTATTCTGTATATTACTCGATCATTATTCGGATCTACTTTAGCAACAGCATCAGCGGAGTATAAAGCTAAATACATCATATTGGTCTGCTTGTCAAGAGCGATGCCTCTTGGACTACCGCCCACATCGATGGTATCGATTTGACGCTCCTGATGATCTGCGAAAGCACGATAATTTGAACTTGAAATTAATGACGATGTAAAGACTATAGAAGTAAACATCAAGATAAACACTATAAATGAATAAATGAACGAAAAATTCTTAGAAGCGAACATATTCTATTGCTAAATTTATCGTATTTAAGAGGTTCTTACTTTTTGGATGAACCTTAATTAGGATCGTTTCCTGTTTAATCTCGTTTGTGTTAGTTAAGTAATACTGACTATCACTTTGAATATTTTAGTGCTCCTGATGGATTTGACTTTTGTCACATATGTATATACGATATAGGTCCTTTTAGACCATCCATCAAAACTGCTCTTTTTGGCGCTCTAGTAACTATAAAGATTCTTTCTTTCTTTATCATAATTTGGGACAGCCTGCATGTTATTATGCTCATTCTTCGATAAAAATAGAATCATCCAGTTCTTGTTTTTCTCTATTGCAATTGAATTCCTTCACATCAGCAATACCTGTACGCAACAGATATGTCTCTGCACAAAAGTGTAAAATATATTCTTCTTATCGCAGCAAAAAAAAGAGAAATATCTGGATAGACTGTGAAGTTGCCTGGGCTACTGAAAGAGGGAGCGTATCTGCAGTGAGAGAAGTAGAACTATCTTTTTATTCTTTCCGCAGACAACAGCATCTTCAGCTTACTGTTGTGTTGTCCTAACGACGGAATATCTCCACGCTTCCCAATTGCTCTGCCCATCCTATATACCATTTCTAAAGCAACCAGCGTTGGGACAAAGCCGATTGCCAGGAACGTTGCTGCTTCACCGGGGTTCATAACTTGATAATAATCTGGGAGCACATTAACAATGCTAGAAAGACATTCTCACAACTCATAATTGTCTTATAATAATAAGCAGCTACTCTTGCTCATCGAGCCGGCTGCTACACTATGGAAGCTCAGGTCGGGGGTTCAAATCCCAGAGCTCCATTTTACGATTCTGGCTACCTACGATGCTATTTTGAGCACATCATTAGTAGTTGTCGGACAAGTCGCTACAGCCCATGCTATACACTATTCTAGTGTTTGCTCTACACTTGTCCAAAAAAAATTGAATTTGTCCAATATGGACTTCTTAAGTTGAATACTGACTGCAAAATGAACTGCAAATCTGATTCATTGTACCTGCGATCTTTAGCCAGAAGCAGGAAATAGAGCAGAGCTATCAAAGATCCCACTTTATTGAAAGATACAAGGTTTCATGAGAACAACAGTGCTGAATCAGCATAATACTGCATTGACATAAAAATCTCCATGGGCCTTTACAGCCTTCAATCCTCGCGACTGCTGACATTTTTCGAATGGAAAGAAGTCCGCCTAAAGACACACAGACCATATACTACTAATAACAGCGGAAAACGATACTGATACAAAACTGAAAAAGTTATTGGTACACAGCAAAAACTAGCGAATACAAATGTGGGCTGCGTCAAGGCAAGTACTTATTCTTCTGATTCTTCTTCTTCTTTTGAGGAGAAGGCTTTAGAATTCTAAAGTTCATCCATTCCAAATTTATGATAGCATTGATTGCACCTGAACTTCTCTCTTCCGGGATGGCGAGAAACTACTTCTAACTGGCTCTTGGTCTTGCAGTTTGGACATCTTCCATAAACCGTCTGCCTAGGCATATTTCAGGACACGTGAGTATATGTGGCATAAAAAGGTAATTAATGATATCTCTCTTCTATTTTCTCGATCTTATCCCTCCAGTTTTCGGATAGAAGAGTATAGCAAGAAAAGTGGACCAAGTGGATTAGCTTTTCCCCATCGATGACTACTACTGGATAGATAACGAGCAGTAGTAGTAATAGCTACTACGAGCATCACAACCTCATCCTTAAATCCGTTGACTGATATTAAGAATCATAGTAGTAGTAGTAGTAGTAGTAGTAGTAGTATTGCAAAGGTGAGTAAATTATGATGAAGGTGGCTTTGTCTGCATTGCCTGGTGGTAGTACTATTGCTGCCGCTATAGGCCTCCTGCTCCTCTTCGCCTTCTATCCAGCACAAATATCAGCATCAACCGCATCTGCTTCCTTTACTACAGATAGATTGGGTTATGAAATTCAAGAACTAGCAACTTTTCCTGTATCAAATCTGTTATACAATAATAACAGTAGTAATAGTAGTGAAATTTCAGCCAATAAAACGACGGCCATATTGGCCAATTCCTCAACCTTTGTATATGAAACAGAGGCCTTCATGGCCCCACCAACTGTAAAGACTTTTGTAATTTACATGGCAAATGAGTTTCATGAGAACTGGCCTGAAGACTCTTACAAACATATTACAAACAAAAATCCTTATACCATTCCGACAAGCTTGACCATATCGAATGGAACGAGTATAGCATTTCATATGGCTGACGCGCCTTGGGATACTCCGCATGATTACATCGTGAGGGTGATCGATACCCACACCAATGGGACTGCACTGCAGACTCCACTTCTTAGTTATCCAAAATTTAATAGAGGTCCATCTAATTCTGGAACAACAGTCCTGCCTGTTGGAGAATATCGAGTGGAAGCCTATCTACATGGAACAGAAAGGGTAGAAACTAAACCAATTACTATTAAGGTTACAGATACACCGGTGAATCCATCATCTAATATAACAGCAGGGTTCTTTTATTCGCCACAAAAGCCAGTCGCAAATCCATATGACAATGATGGTCAGCCGCATCAAGGTCATTTAGAATATTATAGACAACAATTTTCAGCATATGGATTGAAAATAGAGTCGATACATAACTTCCATTTTGCATCCTGCTCATTTTATGATAAGGCGAAAAGCTCGGTATGCATAGACGATGGAGGTTCTCCTGGAGAGCTTTATTGGCATGATAACAAGACTGCAGACCATGTGCTGATTTTCTGGAGCTCTACAAGACCATATAACCAAATAGCTGCTGCACTTGATGAACTAACTTGGGAGAATGTATATACATGATAAATATATGCATCGTACCGCACTTCTTCCTTTGATTGTTTTTTTATGTTTTTATTAAAAGACTGAGGCAAACACGAGTAAGAAGAGAGTGTGTGTTTATCTGTTTAAAATATCAATTGTCTTTATACGTGATTGACAGTTCAATATATCTCTGTTAGACACTACTGCTACCTTGAATAACAAGTCCTTATGGTCCTTAGGGTTAGTTACCATTTGTTCTAACAAGCACATTCTATAATCTTTACAGTTAAGGGGGGTTCATAACAGCATCAAGAAATTGCTATAGCTCCGGTGTTCCATGTCTGATTGAATATCAAAATGATATGGCAGCAGTTTATACATTTTATCCATCTATCTATAATTAGAATTACCTTGAGATTTTAGCGTCATTTCAAATAATCTTATTGCATTCTAGGATAAGGCAAATGAGAAGAGAAATACTGCGTAGAGTACTTCTCTTTTATATAGGCAATCACGCTTGCAAATTAGACTAAGCGACGCCAATCACGCTTGCAAATTAGACTAAGCGACGCCAATCACGCTTGCAAATTAGACTAAGCGACGCCAATCACGCTTGCAAATTAGACTAAGCG
>JBKPNF010000121.1:0-2292 GCA_046732455.1 Thermoproteota archaeon
GGGTTCCTTCCAGAGAACCCTGATGTATCGGGGATTTATGATCTGACAATTCTGGACCAAGTGCTTCAAGAGAGAGGACTACCCTCCGTTTCAGGGCTTGGATCGGCAGTAGCGACTAATGACACTGGTGCATTCATCAACAGCGACACAGGATAACAAGTGAAGTAGAACCAGATAAAAAAGAATATTCAAATGGAATGTGAAACTTATTCGGTGCGTCCCCCACCTCCTCTTTAATCAAAAACCGAATTCCATCTTTTTTCATATAATTCTACTCTATTGGTATGTCGAGTATATTTATGATCTATCATAATGTCCATTGGTGTGATATCTCTTACCTTACGACTAAGACATCTCTTGTTTTGTCAGATTCTTTCATAATTTAATCTTCATTCTTGTCAGAGGGAAACAGAGTTCACTGTGCAATGGAATTTTGCATTGATATCCTGAATGTTGGTTAGGTCATCAACCAGTCACGGTTGCCCTATAATCAGTGTTTTCTAATAGTATTTGACACCTTTTCATCAAACATGTTGCATGCTCCCAAAATGCATTAGATAAGCTAAGGCAATAGAAGGTGATGATGTGATAACCGTAATGGCAATCGAATTGAAGATAATAATCTTTGATTGTATTGTCTATACTATTCGTGAAAATGAAGAGTACTGCCTCATTTTATATAAAAATTGACTTTTTACGTTAAAATATTAGCAGAGCCTACCTCCAATAGGCATTTTTGGCGTAGGACAAAAGTTCAAAATAGATGAAGGTTCTGCATATACATACTGAGACTTGCTAGAAGAATACGCTAAGAATAGAATAGACGCAAAAAAACCAAGAAATGAAGGCAGAACGTATATCATAGATAAGTTAGAAGGGTTGGACAAGGAAAATCTTGAAGTGCTTGCACCATTTGTTGATGTTGTGAAGATATACGGAATACTACCACTTCTCGTCTCAGAAGAGACACTGAAGAAGAAGATCAAATTCTACCATGCTCTCAACATTGAGGTTTCCACTGGGAGCACCATTTCGGAATATATGATAGCAGAAAACGTGTTTGAAAAATTCGTTGGAGAAGCTGCAAAGATAGGCTTTGACATTATGGAAATAGGAGAGAATAGTTCCAATCTGAACTTTGAACATAAGAAAAAGATTACTGAAAGCGTACTCGCCAAAGAACTTGATGTTCAATGGAAGGTTGGCAAAAAAGATCCAAGGCATCAGCCTCCCCTAGATGTTACTTTGGGCAAAATCGAAGAAGCAGTCAAACTAGGTTCCGATAAAGTCGTGCTTGAAGCAAACGAGGGCACAAACGTTGGAATTTATGACGAAAAGGGTTTCATAAGATGGAATTTCGTTGGCGCGTTAACTGCAAAGTTTCCGCCAAGCACGTTCATTTTTGAAGCTCCCTTAGAATCGCAGCAGTCTGCATTGATTGCAGAATTTGGTCAACGGGTCAACTTAGCTGAAGTACGAATTGAAGCTGCATCTGCTGTGGAGTCGCAGAGGAGAGGATTTCCAACAAAAGCAGCATTTAGCGTGTATAATCTTAGCAAGAACCCTGAGGGAAGTCCAGCAGCCAAATTTGTTTACTTTGTAATGAAATCAAAGCATCCAATTGATCAGGTTGAGCTCATGAATATAACTAACCTTCCAAGAAGGACTGTACAAAGTGCAGTAGAAGAGCTTAAATCACAAGGGTTAATTATTGAACGAAGCAGCTTAGATGATGCACGAAAGAAGCTATATACTCCTGTTCAATTTGAATGGCTATGAGTTCAACTGCAGGCAAAAATCTCTCTCTATAGGCTAGCAAAGTGGCCAAGAAATGCCAAAAATTTTGCTCGATATAGTCACAACAGAAATGAAGAATAAGGAGGCAAGAAATGCATCAGATAGAGATACTTTTCAAAGAAAGAAACAGGAAAGAAAAACGCGAATCTATGTTGCTGGATATCTATATTTCTGTGAGTCGTTTAACCCAGAGTAATGCGGTGGACATATAGACATCCTTTATGATTGCAAAGTTTTGTATTGTAATGGTGAGTAGAATCGTCCTTAGAAAATGCTACTAGATGTCAAAGAACGCTTATAAAAAAGGAGATTTCCTATAGGTAGGACGAAAATATTGGCAAATACTACCTTTAGGGTGCAATCACACAAGTTCAGCCAGGACAACATCCAGACTACACTTGTGTGCTCAAAATGCGACGAGGTCTTTTCCAAAGAGTTCCCCTTAGACCTCGAGGGTCAGACGATAGAGTTCAAGTGTCCTGTGTGCGGCGTGCC
>JBKPNF010000122.1:0-3740 GCA_046732455.1 Thermoproteota archaeon
GAGCACAATGTAACCATGTCCAAAGTAATCTCACGCTACCTTCAGTATATTGAGGAGTTATATCAGATAATAGAAAAGCAGACGGATCACACAAAAATAGACAAAGAACAACTTAAAAGAATCCGATACAAGTACAAGAGATACAAAGAAGAGCGTGGAGCTGAGATAAAAAAAGTGGTATACGTATCAAGAGAGGAACCTTTTCCATATATTTACGAAAATGCAGACTTTTCACCTGAGACAATCAAAAACTCAATCGAAGAAGGAGAAATGAAAACAAATCACGCAATAGAAGACATACAATAAGTTATAGTTTTGTCTTTGATGATGAAAGAAAAATCGAAGAAGAACAACTATTCGCAAAAATGGCTATTGGGAAAACGAATTAAGATCGCTTGTAATGGAACTCAAGCTAAATAAACAAACTGCAGGATAGAAGGTAACTTAACAGAAGAAGAACTTGGACATCTGAGAATACATTCTTCTAGAAGCGATCTTGGCAGAGTCAATTCGCGCTATGGGTTTCTTCTACGCTTCTCTGATAACAACAATAACTCCTAGAGCGTTTTTATCTTTTTCATTCTAATCTACTATCCTATATTTTGTTTGTTTCTTTCTCCCATGTCCAAACATTATCTATACTATTTTTTCGTGATTTTATTATAGAGAACAGATATATACAAAAAGTATTTCACTTCCAAAGCGTGGGTCTGTCCTTGATCCTATTCCACCCTTCTTCCTGGGACTCAATCCGCTCGACTATGATATCTTCGAAATAGCGATCAAGCACACTTTTTCTTTCCATTGCAAGTGGCGGAGAACAATAATCCTCTTCCACCCAGTATGCATAGCCTGCATGTATTCTTGCATTCTCCAAGCCGTGCTGCAGCTCCTCTCCAAATGGCCTAATCTTCGATATCCTGCCAGAGTTGAGCTCTTTCTTGAGATCTGCCATGAGTTCTCCTTTTGGCTTAGCCCTGACCACATACAATGTCATTCAAGTACGATATAATGTATCGCAGCATCGGCTAAAACGATTTAGTTAGCAAAAGAATCTGAATTCTACTTGTACCCTCTTCAACCACTGTCTGATTATTTCTTTTTTTATTCTTATATTGTAGGTCTGACCAAGACAACAGCAGAGAGGGTAATAGAGAAAAAATTGTTGCAGTTTGATGGTGAGAAATATCTCAACCTAGAAACCTACAGAAAGAATGGACTGGCAGTCCGGACACCTGTGTGGTTTGTCGAAAGCGATGGCACCCTATACGTCAGGACTTCTGACGATACGGGCAAGTATAAACGTATACGCAACAACCCTTCTGTGCAGATAGCTCCATGCGATATGCGGGGCAAGGTAAAAGGTGAGTGGGTCAAAGGAGAAGCAAGGATAGCCAGCGAAGAAGAGAAGTTGAAAACGTTCAAAATGCTAGAGAAAAAATACGGCATGATATACAAGATGACGGGAATGTTTCTGTCAGGCAAAAATTATGTAGTAATTGCTATACGCATGACATAAAAAACAACTGCGGGAGCTAGATCTGCCTTGATCTTTTGCGCGCTGCTTCCATGCGCGGATCCTTTTCCGGGTATGGTCCTTGCCTTGGCTCCTCGCCTAGCTGACCTGATGTGGCATCGTTTAATGCCTGGTCACGCTTGAATGGGTTCTTCCGTTCGGTGCTCATATATTGTGGCCTTCCCTCCATCATAACTTCACATCCATTGCTAATAATGCTTTACTAAAAATTCAATAAACACCCTTTTCTAAGAGAAAATTATGGATCATAACAAGCTTTGCGAGCAGGTATTTGCGTTGAATGAGGACATAAGGTATGCTGGCGTGATCGACAGTGCCGGCACACTGGTTGCAGGCGGCATGCGCAAGGGCACTGACTCAATAGTGAGCGAGACTGATGAAGAATTGTTCCTCACGCATACTGCGTTGCGCAAGTCAATGAGGGATCGCTTTGATGCATCAATGGGAGGGGCAAGATTCGCTTATGTCGAGCGCGAAAAGGTGTCCATCCTTACGTTTTACATGGGAGACAAGATACTACTCGTCACACTTGAACCAAACGTCGACTCACACACAGCAATAGACATTGCAGACGATACGCTTGAGCTGCTAAACGGCAAGCAGTCATGAGCAAAATCTTGCCTCCATGCCGGCCTGCCTCCATCTTCTTTTGCGCCTCTTTTGCATCTTGAAGTGGGAAACGGAATCTATAACAGGTTGGATCTTCTTTCTCATTACGAAATTCATCAACTCCTCCAGCTGGCCTTAGTGCCTAAGAGAAATCCTGCCATGACTATTTGCTTGGTGTAAAACATCCGAACAGGTACTGTCGCTTCGTTCCTCCCCGATGTCATGCCACAGACCGCCATTCTGCCGCCCTGAAGAAGAGCGGCGATGCTCGTTGCCCAAGTTGCCGCCCCTACATGATCAATTACAACGTCAACGCCGGCTGGAGCAATTTTCTTTACTTCAACAGCAATGTCCTGTCTTGTTCTGTCGATGATATAATGGGCGCCTAGCTTTTTCGCAAAGTCATGCTTTGAATTGCCAGATACCGTTGTTATCACTATTGCACCAAGCGCCTTTGCAAGCTGGATAGTTGCCATTCCTACCCCGCTTGACGGTCCGTAAACAAGGATCTTTTTTCCTTCTGCTGGGACCATTTGTTTGCAGCATATTCCAAGCTGTAAGATGCGACACTGCAAGAGTGGCTGCTATCTCATCCTTTAGTGCGCTTGGTAACCTGACGACATTTTTTCTGGCACTGCTACGCGTTCGGCATAGCCTCCATTATAATCACTAAAGCCTCCGATGATCGCAAACTGGCTGCAGAGGTTCTCATTCTTGTTATTGCTTTTGTTATTATCTGTTCTAGTTCTTCTACTTCTTGTTGTTGTTCTATTACTAGTGCCTGTACAATACTCACACTTGCCGCAGGAAACACCAGGGTAAATCATTACTCTCTGTTCCTTGATAGTAGTTATTCCAACAATATCACAACCACAGATATGAGGCAGCCTGATCTTTTTACCTCCGCTCCTATTTCATGCCTGGTCCAGATGTCGAGGTGATTTATACCACAGTACTTGATATCAATGATAACTTTATTACTCTTGCCTGCAACAGGATCTGGAAAATCTTCAAGATATTGTAGTATGTCTACAGGCCCATGTTCAAAAAAAGCAACAGCTTTCATAATATTATTATTATTATTTTATTACCTAGCAGTCAGGTTGTGCATTGCCTTCAGGTCTTGCCCAAACTGCTCCAGCTCCCGTGGAACAGGGATGGCTATTGGGTCTTTGAGCGAGAGTGGCTTTCCTGTCTCCTTTGAGATCGTCTCTTTCTTTTTGTTCCATACCATAGAATTAAAATCGATTATATACTTGGTATATTTTGTCATTTCATTATCTTCTTCTCCTTTTTCTCCCTCTTCTTCTATTCTGAACATTGCTTGTCTGTGGATGGTAGTTTCATTTGAGTACATCTTTGTCCATAGCTCCTCTACGATAAATGGTATTACTGGAGCGATCAATGACAATATCGTGGAAAAACACCTGTGTAATGTATAGAGTGCTGACCTCTTGCCCATATACTCCTCATCAACATTATTGTTGTTGTTACTGCTGTGGCTGTTGTTATTTGTGGCATATGTACGCCCTTTGACCATTTCGATATAGTGGGCTGCAAACAGATGCCATGTAAACTCTCTAATTGCGTTTGC
>JBKPNF010000123.1:0-1562 GCA_046732455.1 Thermoproteota archaeon
GGAAAACAGGTAAATGATAAACTAAACGCAAGATTGGCAGAACTTGAATTAGAAGTCAAAAACATCAAGGCACTCTTGTTTGATGCAAAACTCCAATTCCGAAGTAACGAAATGAAGGAAGAGACCTACCAGCAGATCAAAGTTCAGACGGACGAGCTAATAGAGCACATAAACAATGAAAGGGCTGAGATAGGCAATGTAAAAGAAAAGTTGACAGCTCAGACCGTAGAAAATATCGTTACACCTAGCAGCAGTATTAGTAGCTCATCTTCGACAGCTGCTCCACCCACAAAAGAAGAAGAGGAGGAAGAACCTAGAACTGAACAAGTGTCAAGCCCGCCAGCAGAAGTAGTTTCTGTTGTACAAGTGAGCGCAGCAAACTCAGAGGAAAAAGAAGAAGAACAAGATGACGCCCCTGTGTCTTCTAACAGCGCGGAGCGCTCGGAGACAAATTGGCTCAACCAAGTAATAACAAAATAATTCTGGGGCTGGACAGACCGTGTCCGGTCATTTCTTCATTTTAAAAAATTTAGATGGGCAGCCTTAGCGTTCTCTGACACTTGTCTGTAAAAGCTCCCCAATCTCACTATGCATCTTCAGGAAGTTAAGCCCCTTTGCAGTTGTCTTGTATGTTTGTGTTCCTTCCATGTATTCGAGCAGGCCGTTTTCGATCAAGACAGCGAGGTATTCTCTTAGCTGTGCATAGCTCAGGAAAGCTTTATACATGATTTTTGTCTTGGTCGCTCCGCCATTCGCTGCCTCTAGGATCATTGCTACTATTTCTGTTCTGCTTCTATACTTCAAACTATTATACCAGTGATTTTTCTCTATTTTTAATATATCGATAGACTGGACTATAAGAAGATTATGAACTAATCATACATTAATCTTGCTAAAGCCTTAAACAAATACTTTAAAGACAAGTTTTAGTTCTTCACAGTGTTTGTCGAGTCCATCAAGACTATCTGAAGAAGGCGGTAGCGGAGCGATCAAGGTAAGCATCAGGATGGGCAAGCGTCTTGAGAAAACCTCAAAGGAAGCGCTAGCAGAGCCAACGAAGTTTTGGGCAGCTCAGGCCAAAAAATTGATATGGTTCAAAGAATGGGATCACGTCCTTGATTGGAACCCTCCGTTTGCAAAGTGGTTTGTCGGCGGTCAACTCAATGCATCTGTAAACTGTCTTGACAGGCACATCAACACTGACACGAAAAACAACGCCGCAATAATTTGGGAAAGCGAGAGTGGAGAGACAAGGACACTTTCTTATTTTCAATTATATCGTCAGGTAAACAAGTTTGCCAACACCCTAAAGAGCATTGGTGTCAACAAAGGCGACCGCGTCACAATATACATGCCTATGGTGCCAGAGCTACCTATTGCGATGCTTGCATGCACAAGGATTGGTGCTATTCACTCAGTAGTATTTTCTGGCTTTTCTTCACAAGCCCTTACTGACAGGGCAAATGATGCCAAGTCCAAGGTCATTGTAACGGCTGACGGTGGCCTAAGAAAAGGCCGGCTTGTAGAGCTAAAAAAAGTGGTGGATGACTCGCTTCTGTCTT
>JBKPNF010000124.1:0-8245 GCA_046732455.1 Thermoproteota archaeon
TTCACCTTGACAGAAATTGGAAAGTGGGCAAATATGATCTTAAGCTTATATGTATAACCTCTCTCGACACCTTTAATCATGGCTGAGATTATGCTGCGCGCAGTATTTGTCACAGCCAGATCGCGCTTGCGCAATCCATAAGGTTTTATTGTTATCTTGTTACCTTCTACCGTCACTGTAGCCGGAAGCTTTGTGAAATCCTTCTTTATTGTGCCAAGCGTGCCCTTGACCTCGATGATGTTACCTTCCTTTTTTATGGTAACGCTAGCAGGAGCTTCAACTTCTGCTTTTATTTCTTGGTCAGTATATGTAGCCAACTAAAACTCCTCCCAGACCCTGCGCCTGCGCTTCATGGTGAGACATGATGCCTTTGCTCGTAGATACAAGAAGTATACCCATTGTGTATGCGGGGAGGAACTGTCTTTCCCAACCGAAGTACCCCTCCTTTTTAACTGAAAACCGTGGTGTAACTATGCCGCACTTGTTTATCTTGGCCAACAGCTGAATCCTGAACTTCCCCGCTCTACCATCGTCAATCTGCTCAAACTCCCCGATGTAACGATGCTTTTGCATCACGCGCAGCACTTCGCTTGCAAACTTTGATGCAGGCACTACTATACACTCCCTCTTTCTTCTAGACTCGTTGTTGTAAATGGTTGTAAAGAGGTTAGATAGAACATTTAATGCGGGCATTTTAATTTTTACCTCTCCTACTCGTATTTGGCGAAACCTATGCTATTGGCGACTTCTCTAAAGCATTGCCTGCAAAGCATCAGATTATAAGTGCGGATCAACCCATTATATGAACCACACCTTTTACACCACCTTCCACCCTTACCATGTGCAAGCCTCTTTCTTCCTGTTTCTTCATATTCTCTCGGCTTTGGCATATCTTTATTCTACCTCTACCCCATATTCCTTCTTAAAGAACTCGATTGCCTCTTCTCTGTTTATCCTGTGTGTCTTACCTATCTTGGCACTCTTCCTTGACTTTTTTGCGATCCTATACCCTGGCCTATTGAGCACAATATTAACGTCCATTCCAAAGATTCCAATGTCAGGATTGTACTTTGTACCTGGAATATCTATGTGCTCATGTATACCTACAGAGATATTGCCATAATTGTCAAATGATGACGCTTTGAGTATATTCCTTTTGGCCGCTATGACACGTTTTAGAAATTCAATAGCATGATCTCGCCTCAGAGTTACAATTACTCCTATAGGCTCCCCTTTGTGAATACCAAAATCTCTTACGGTGTTTTTCGCTCCACGTACAGCTGGTTGTTGACTTGTAAGTTCAAGCAGAGCATTCTTGGCTTTGTCTATGGGCTCGCCGGACTTCCCGACTCCAATGTTTATCACTACCTTATGGACGTTTATCCTTTTCATGTCATCCCGAGGTATTTGTTGTTGGCTCAAATTAGTTCACCTTAATCACAGGTTTGTCAGTTCCGACAGCCATTACCATTTCAACCGGCAGTTCTACTGATTTATTGTCAAATGAAACAATTGCTCGCTTTGGAAGGGAGAATACGCCATCTTGAATGTCTTCAATCTTGCCTACCGCTCCTGCATTTTCTCCAGTGATGATAAGTGCCATCGAGCCCTTGTCAAAAGGGATGTGGTCCGTGATCTTGACTTCTGGCAGGCTAATAACACACGTGTCTCCAACCTTCAGATTTTGGTCGCTTATGATAGTCTTGCTGTCGTGGAAGCCGTATTGAATCTTTTTGCCTTTAATAGTAGTCTTACTTGTAATCTTGATCAGCTTCAATCCCTTCTCTGCCTCCTCAATCGCAATTGGAGACAAAGACACCGAGTTCTTTGGAACCATCCTGTAGGCTTGGCCTATCGCTAGTTCTACCACGTCCATCAACCCAATAGCAAAGTTGGGCTCGTGTCTTATAACTCCGTCCACTTTGACCTTACCTGCCTTCACAATTCTGTCAACCTCGTGTCCTGTGCTTGCAACATTGAGCACATCACGCAAGACCATCCCCAGGGGGTAAGCCCTTTTCCTAAGGTGAGGCCCTGGGTTCACCTTCATCACAAATTGACCCTCTTTCCTCTTAATGGCCCAGAACGTGGGTGCTAACTGTCTTTTCATTCTAGTGTCACCACCTTTCTTGCCCATTATTTATTATCTCCCTCCTTTTTCTTCTCCTTTATCTGCTTTTTTGCGGACGAAGGTGACTCTGCGCTAGTTCCCCTCTGCAGCTTACTTGATCTATAGTCGTCATCGAGGTTTAGACCAGTAACCATTACGTTTGAAGAGTGAATTGGGACCTTGACTTGACCGCCTCTGATCTTTTCTCTCTGGATGCCCTCGATGTGAAATGTTGCGTGCTCTGTGTTTACCCTTTCGACTTTGCCTTCTACTCCCTTGTATTCTCCTCTCATTACCCTGACAGAATCGCCCTTGATTACCCTTACTTTTTTTCTTCCATACTGTTTGCGTAGTGAGTCCTCAAGCATAGCGCCTAGCATCTTATCGCGTTGATGCTTAGGAATGTGGATGAGTTTTGGATTTATACCTGCCATAATTTTCACCTATATTATCATGCCTGCCAAGTTGGCTATTCTTGGCCACTTTTCCGCAGCCTCTGCTGCTACCGGCCCCTTGATGTCAGTCCCTTTGATTTCGCCTTCTTGTGTGACAAGCACTGCAGCATTGTCCTCAAATGCAACACGGACACCGTTAAGCCTCCTTATTGGGTATTTCTGCCTGACAATCACCGCGCCAAAAACCTGCTTGCGAAGCTCTGCCGGACCCTTCTTGACAGTGACTGTTACGAAATCGCCTACTGCTGCTGATGGCTGCCTAGAATGTCTTCCCTTATACCTCGTCACTTGAGCAACACGCAATATCTTGGCGCCGGTATTGTCAGTGCATACAAGGCTTGCTGTAACTGGAATTGCCCTTGTAATATAGGGACGGAATTCTTCGACTCCCTTGGCCGAGACTGCTCTTGACTTAGCTCCTGCCGCCACTCTTTGTGTTCACCTCAATCACGACAAATGAAACTGTCTTAGCAAGTCGTCTACATTCTGCAATCCTTACTTCCTCTCCCTCTTTAACTTCAAGACAGGATGGAAGGTACGCATGCACATTCGATCTGCTCCTCTGAAAACGCTTGTACTTTGCAACGCCCCGGGGGTATTCTCTTGATACTACCACCATCTTGGGTGCCTTTGCACTTGATACAGTCCCTGCAAGCAGCTTGCCTCTTACAGACAAACTACCGTGGAACGGACAAAACTCGTCTTTACATACTTTGGTTGGAGAAGCGACAGAGACACCAATATTTCTAACCATGATTTATCATATCACCTATTGTATAACCGCGCTATGCGATCCTCAGGTCTTCCTATCAATGCAGAACCACTTATAAAGCAAACGCAAGAGGGTGTTCGAACTTGGAGCGTTTTTGCTGCCCGTTTTGCAACCTGCCTTACTGCAGAATCTTTCCTTATGAATAGTGTATTCTTTGTTTCAAATACAATCGTGCCGTCGCTGCCCTGTATTGTTGAATCTGAGGATTCAAGTATCTTTGCGCGAAGCCCTACGATCTCGTGCCAGAGAAGATTTTGACAGTTTACCGTCATTTTTGCCCTTTTCTCTCATTCATTATCGTCTTCATGCGAGCAATATCACGCCGAAGCCAGCGAATACTGCCTGATTGCTTCTTCAGCGTACCCTTTGACTTCTCAAGTTGAAGCTTTCCAAGATCTGTTTTGAGCTCGGCTAGCTTATCGGTCAGATCCTGGTCGTTCATCTCTCGCAATATTTTTGTCTTAAGTCTTGCCGTCTTGATTGCCTCCTTTTTCTTCTCCCCCCTCTCCTACTACTACTGCTGGTGCCTCTTCATGTTTGGGGGAGGCTTCAGATTCAGGACTTGGCTGAAGCTCGGGAGCCTGCAAACCTCCTGCTTCATCTTTGAGTTCAAATTCTTGCGGCAGTGCTACCTTTGATGCAATTCTAAGTTGGATACCCATGAGGCCCATCTTAGTTAAGACATGGGAGAGGCCAGTCCGGACTATCTTATCAGAACTGTCGCCGCTCTTTGGTACAATGCCAACTGTATGCTTTTCAAAGTGAGCGCGCTCTGTTCGCAGCTTGCCAGAAATTACAACTTCAACTCCCAGCGCACCGGCACTCATTATTGTATTAAGCGACCACATCGCTGCCCGTCTAAATGCAGTGCCTCGCTCAATGAGCTGTGCAATTCTATTACACATTATCTCAGGATTAAGCTCAGGATTTGGAATTTCAAGTACTGAAATCTGTGGGTTTTGCAAGCCGAACTTTTGCTCGATCTTGGTCATGAGGTCCTTGATGCCAACGCCCTTCCTGCCAATGGCAAGGCCCGGCCTTGTAACATAGACAGTTATCCTTGCCCCCACAGGGGTCTTTTGCACTTCAATGCCGCCGTAGCCGGCATCCTTGAGCGCTGCAGCAAAAAATTCGTTTAGCTCCATGTTGCGAAAATTGTTCTTAATCACATTTTTCACTGCACTCATTCTGTATTGTCTGCCTCCCTTGCAATGATCTCCACATGGACCAAAGTGTCAAACTTCGGACTTGATCTGCCCATTGCTCGTGGTTGGAACCGCTTCAGCTTTGTGCCTTTATGCACAGCCGCACTCACGATTCTAAGCCTGTCAAGATCCATCCCCTTATATTCAGCATTGGATTCAAGATTGTCTAAAATTCGCAGGAACTCGGTTGCTGCCTTTTTGGGGAATCTGCCAGCAAAAAAACCATCACGAATATTCGATCTATGAGCCACCTCATTATTGTAGCGCCGGTATGGGATGGCCTCTTTACGGGAAATGACATTTTCAAGCAACTCACGCGCCTTTTCAATTGACCTACCTTTGATGGCGACAGCTATCTCACGGGCATGCTTATGGGATATGCCTTTTTCGCGGATCGAAGCACGGACATGTTTTGTTTTGTCATAACTTTGAAAAGCGTAACCAAAGTGTGGCATGCTTATCACTTTAATGGAACGTAAAGGCTAGACCTAGACGCGCCTACACCTGGTGTTCCATGCTGTACGCGCTTGTTTGTAATTGCATATTCGCCAATGTAGTGTCCTATCATTTCCGGCTTGATGTTGACCTGTACAAAATCTTTGCCGTTATGAACATAAATAGTGAGGCCAACCATGTCGGGAAGAATAATCATGTCGCGGGTATGTGTCCTTAACTGGCCCTTAAGCTTTCCATCTCTTGCAAGCTTGAGCTTCTCTCGAAGCTTTCGCTTATCATCGTTCATATAAGAACTGACGCGCCTATCAAGCGATCTGCGCTGTCTTGAGTTGAGAAGGGGAAGCAAGTTCTCTATTGAGAGCGACTGCAGCTGCTCTGGAGTATAACCTTTAAACTTAAACTCGCGTACCAATTATATCACCCAATCTTTGACTTTCATGCCACTTTTAAATCTAACGAGAAGAATTGCGCTTCTATACTAAAGCCAGCTTTGTTGCGAGATCTCTTGCTCCTGCGGGAGTCTTGAATTTGACGAAGGCCTTCTTACCCCGAATTGTCCTCGTAGTGTTGACCTCTTCTATGTCAGCTTCATAGAGGATACTAATTGCGTCAATGATTTGCTTTTTGGTAACCTTTTCTGTTACAATGAATGCAAGCTTGTTCTCTTTTTCTATCTGGTTGAAGGTCTTCTCTGTAACATATGGAGCCAGTATCATAGTTGCCGCTTGCTCTGAAGTCATATTGCTCTTCGGAGCAGGTGTTGGGGCTGTTCGTTTAGTTTCCGCTGTAGGCTCTGACTTGACCGCTTTTTCCTTGCTCACTTCGCGATTACCTCCAATACCTTGTGCACGGGTGCGTGCAGAGTCTTCAAATATTCAATTGCAGATCGAGAATAAATTGTTAGCCTTATTGGCTTTGAACCAGGCACCAGATCAAGGATGCTTACGTCCTTGGCATGCTTGATGTCAACGCCAGGTATTGACTGAGAAAGCATGACTAGTTTCGAGTCGTTTCCAACTATAATGAGGGCGCTTGTTCCAGAGCGAGAAGACCTTCCCCTACGCCTCGCGGTCCCGGACCTTGCCTTTCGGACCAGGCTTGCCCTTGCAATGTCATCTCCAAGCCCAAGACGTATCAGCGCGTTCTTCAGGTCTTTTGTTTTGGCTATTGATTCGATGTCGTCTGAAACGACTAGTGGAAGTTTAACCTCGTTACTTATCTTGTGGCCGCGTCGTTGTACCAACTCCTTTTTTGCGGTAACTGCTATTGCAGAGCAAAACCCGAGCTGTTTCTCCTTACGGTTGATTTTCTTGTAAATGTCTTTCCAAGACTCTGGGGGGTGCGCAACTCGTCCATGTCTTACACCAGCAACGCCAGCAGCCTGGCCTGCCCTAGGAAAGCCTTCTCCTCGAGCCCTTGCAAGCCGAGCAATTCCAAGGCCCGTATTGCGAGACTCAGCGCTAACCATTTCGCCGGCTGCTGGATAGCGTCCCTGTCTTTGGTATGAATGGGAAAGGACGTTCACGTATACTTTATGAATTACTTCAGGTCGATATGGTGTATCAAAAACTGCGGGCAATTCTATCTCACCAGAGTCTGTGTCGTCTAGAGCGATAACTTTGGCTTTCATTTAACAACTAGCTCCAAGACCTTTGGTTCGACCACTTTCTTAGAAATACTGCGTATTGGTTGCCTCATCTTTACCAACCGCTTTGGAACACCCGGAACTGAGCCTCTCACTACAATATAGTCACCTTTGACGAGCCCAAAATGCTTGAAGCCGCCTGACGGGTTTATTGGATTCTCAGCATCCTTTTCTGTGTTTGACATTATCAATATGCGTTTGTTGTATTCAGTTCTCTGGTGGAATCCTCTCTGGCCTTGCCTAGCCACGGTATACATGACTACCGCTGGTGAGATTGGACCCAAAGTACCAACAGCGCGGACACTCTTTCTTGATTTGTGTTGTTTTCTTTTAACGCCAAACCTAGTTACAGGACCTTCTATTCCTTTGCCGCGGGTAATGCCAAAAACGTCAATATTCTGCCCAATTTGGAAAACGTCATTTATTCTCATTTCTCTTCCGAGAATGCTTTTTACGTATTCATATTGCGTTCTAGCGTCCTTGCCGGAAACTGCTACTTCAAATACGAAAGGCACTTTTTGTGAAAGGCCGATTGATTTCGGAGAGACTGAAACAATGGCCGACAGATCGCTTGCATTGTCGAGGAGAGATTCCACCTTTGAAAAACCCTCATCGACAGCACGCTTGGCGTCAAATTTCCGCGAAAGCTCTTTTGGTAGGTCTTTGGCATAGATATCAAATACAGCATGCTGTCCGTAGAGATCGTGTTTGTATCCGCGAATACCAATAATCCTGATCGGTGGCGTTGCAATTACAGTTGCAGCATTGAACAGCTGCTTGCCAAAATTAGGAGTTTTCTCTCTATCATCTACTGTCAAGATGTTAATACCTCCAGCTTTGAAACCTGCAAAACCCAAAAGAGAGCTCCTTTCTGCTGCAAGCTGGGGCCAGGTTCGCACCCTCGCCTCTAGACTTTTCGCCCTTGCTCTTGGTCTAAACGCTATGCTGCCCCTTCTTGGGGCACTATACTTACGATGACCCATAGATACTGCACCACACTGCCTCTCCCTTTAATAAGTTATTTGACTCCGGTAGATGGCACAACTGTGAATAGCTAGAAAGCAAAAAATGACAGTAAATTATTCAGAGTATATCCTGAAATTTTAACATCGCGATATATAGCGCGACATGGTTAAGGCATGGCAAAGACATTGGAGTGCATAGAGGCACACGT
This sequence comes from Thermoproteota archaeon, assembly GCA_046732455.1. GTDB lineage: Archaea > Thermoproteota > Nitrososphaeria > Nitrososphaerales > Nitrososphaeraceae > Nitrososphaera. Next base: position 7,818 of record JBKPNF010000124.1, read on the forward strand.
ACGCAGATACGCAGACACGCATACCTGGTTTCGGCAAAGGGCAACACCTCTAGTGCTCCGGATTTTTACGGCTTATGATCTAAACTCATGCAAACTAGGCCATTGCCGGGCCTGAAGAATTTGCTACAGATGAGGCATACAAAAGGCAGGCCGGCTGAGCTATCTTGCAGGGGATCAGCTTTATCGGTGCTGCCGGTCGTTTGACCAATACTTGATGCAGACATCTTACCAACATCCTGGCTAGGAGCAGTGTCAAATTTATCGCTCTGAGGTATTTCCTATAGGAGATCGTCCTCTCATCATAAAACGCATCTATGTCGAAAAGTACTTTGCGGCGATAGAGGTCTTCCAGGAGCTTATTTAGATCTGCCGGAATGTTCGGTTAACTGCAAAGCGTTATTCAATATCGCCAGAGTCCCAAGCACTGC
>JBKPNF010000125.1:0-3352 GCA_046732455.1 Thermoproteota archaeon
GCTATGTATGAAGAATTATAGTGAAATAATCGCATGTTCCAGGATTCGAACCTTTAAATATTATTGGTATTATCGTCATGGTTCTGTGTATTTGTTACTAAAAGTTATGAAAATCGGTTAGAAAATGCTAGTCTACAGCAAGCCCTCTAGGATTTCGATAGGACCATTGGTAACTACTGATTAATCCAACGATGGCAACCCCCAAAAGTATAGGCAGCCTTAGCATGTAACATCTATAAGAATGGGCTTGATCTTGTGTGTAAGAATTACAATTTCACTATCATTATCCCCGAGTAAATTTATAAAATACATTGAACCTTCGAATAGATGAACTAGATGAACAATAGAGTAGAAGAGGCTCATAAAGATGGCGAGGATCGGGAGGAAGTTGAATTTGAAAAGGATATTATTGAGAATTCTAATTTTGTAGGACAACAAATAGCATCTGAACAGGATACAGATACAAGCTCCAAAGAACATCTAATCGACAATCCAAGTACGGAAATTAGGGGGGAAGAACCAGCCTCAACTATAGAGTCGGCTGCAAGCGCACCTTCAGTTTCTCCTGCGGGAGTACCAACACAACCAAATCAGGGTATGCCATCCTCAGCAGAGTCCAAGTTCTTTGCTATCCGCACTACAGGAGGTCAGGAGCGCGTAGTTGCAAACCTGCTGCAGACAAGGGCCAACGCCAAGAAATTGTTAATTCGCTCCATTATTGTGCTTGACAGCTTTAAGGGTTACATCATTGTGGAGGCCCCAGATTCGAACGTTGCATATGAGGCTCTTGCAGGAATAAGGCATGTTCGGGGCCAGATAAGGGGGGATTTGCCTTTCAAAGACATTGAAGGGTACCTTGTGAAGAAGCCCGTCGTATCAGAGCTTAACACAAACGACACAGTCGAAGTGATTGCAGGCCCATTCAAATCCATGAAAGCCAAGATAACACGCGTAGACTACGAAAAGCAGGAAGCAACAGTTGTGCTGCTTGATTCACCATATCAGATACCGGTAACCGTAGACGCAAACTACCTCAAAAAATTGGCCCACTAGGCAATTTATGCATAGAGAACTTAACGATTAAATAAAGAAAAGTACCCAAACTCACTGTATAACTCTCTGGTGTTATAGTTGATTGTCGACTTGAACATAAGGGGCAAACACGCAGTAGTTATAGGCGGCGGGACCGAGGGCATCAGAAAGGTGCGAGGGCTCCTGGGCCAAGATTGCAATATAACGGTAATAAGTAACAGGTTTAACCGCTTTCTGAATGACCAGGCTGCTCTAGGCAAGATCAAGATCATTAGGGCAAAGCTCTGCGATGCCAGCATCCTCGACAATTACAGCGATGCTTTCTTGGTGCTCGCGGCAACCAATGACAGAGAGCTCAATCGTAAGATCGTAGAAAGGGGCCGATCGATAAAGGCGTTTGTTTATGCTGCAGACGATCCAACTGTAAGTGACTTTTCTTATGCCTCAATTGTCAACATCGAAGGGATAGTGCAGGTCGCAATTTCAACTTCTGGAAAGAGCCCTCTAATGGCGCGCAAAATAAGGATAAAGGCAGAGCGGGTGCTGCGCAGGATAATCAAGAAGACAGATATTGAAAACGCCAAACTTCAGGAATTTGCTAGACAAGCTGCACGACCCCACATCAAGACTGTAGCTGAGCGGAAAGACTTCCTCTATGCGGTGGTAAAAAATGTACAAATTCAGAACCTTATTAAGGAAGACAGGATTGAAGATGCTAAACGGGCGACGTTAGAGCTGTTACAAAAATGGGAGAGAAAAGGCAGAAGATGACAGCAGCTATCCGCACCACGCCAGAATCGGCAGTTGGGCTCGTTCAGATCGTCAATGCAAGGGTTACCTATCGCAACGCACCCATGCATCTGCTGGAAAAGTTCACATTCAAGGATATCGACGAGGCCCATAAGGTCTTTCTTGGCAGGGCTGGCTTTGAAGAATGTGTCATTTTGCAAACATGTAACAGAGTTGAAGTTTTCGGTGTAGTCAGTGAATCTAATGGGGACAGGTTGATTGAAGAGTGGGTTTCTGCAGCAGGGCTGTCAGAACAGGACCTGGAAAGCATCGAAATTAATAGAGGCAAGGAGGCAATCGTCCACCTCATGAGGCTTGCTGCAGGTCTTGAGTCGATGGTTGTAGGCGAAGACCAGATTCTGGGCCAAGTGAGACGCGCCTTTGAGTTTTCACGGACTCGTCGCTACGCAAGCACTAACCTTTCCCTCATATTTGATAGGGCTCTAAAGGCTGGAAGCAGGATTAGAACTACCACTGGCATAAACAAGGGAAATGTTTCAATTGCATCGGTAGCTGTAAACCTTGCGGAAGAATACCTAGATGACCTGAAGAGCAAGACTGTCCTGTTGGTAGGTACTGGAGAGGCTGCGAGCCTTGTAGCCAAGGTGCTCAAAAGGCGGGATGTTGAATTTATGATAGCGAGCAGGGTTCCTGAAAGGGCACATGCATTTGCGGAGACAGTAGCAGGGATTCCAATCGCTTTTGACCGAGCACTGAAAATGCTACGCACGGTCGACGTGATATTCACTGCAACTATTGCTCCCTACCGCCTAATCACCTACGAAAGGATAGAAAATGCAACGATGAAGACAAAGAGGAGTAAGAGTATGATGATCTTTGATCTGTCCAATCCACGGACAGTTGACGAAAGGGTTGCAGCTATCCGCGGCGTCAAACTGATAAATATGGATCAAATTGCTGAGCTGGCCGGCAAGAATATGCACTCCCGTATGAAGGAGGTCAATTATGCCGAGAAGCTGATAAATGACGAAATGAAGTCATTTGACACAGTTATGAAGAGAATGAAGGCTGAGCCCCTTGTGGTGTCGGTGTTCAGGAACGTTGATGCAATAAGGGACCGGGAACTAAAAAGGGCGTTAGCTATGATTGGAAAAAAGATGGGGCCGGAGGAAGTCAGGGTATTAGAGCAGCTTTCCTATGCCATTGTTGAGGGCGTTCTTTCAATCCCTATGAATAATCTGCGAAAAGAGATAGAGGGAGGCGGCAATGAAGAGCTCATGGAAATAGTGGCCAAGTTGTTCAGGTATGAAGAAAAAAATCATTATCAACAACAACGGCATTAACTCTTTTCCAAATGTACGACTTCGCCGGCTGAGGACAACTGCTGCAGTGAGAGATCTGTTGCAGGAAACTCGTCTTTCGCCTAAAGATCTCATAGCACCCCTATTCGTTCAGGAAGGCTTGAAGAATACACGAGAAATAGCCTCGATGCCAGACATCTACCGCCTTCCACTCTCCAAACTTGTTGTTGAAGTGGATCACATAATGGAGCTTGGTATCAGTGCAGTGA
>JBKPNF010000126.1:0-2694 GCA_046732455.1 Thermoproteota archaeon
CAAGTACCACGCGCTTGTTAATCGCACCATCCTTTTGTAATATCTTGTTTGCCAGCCTGAACGCGGCCTGGTAGTTAGTATAGTGCAAAAAGTCAGATCCAGGCTCAAATGTCTTTAGATAAGGTATGTCCTGCGGCGCCACCTTGGACGCAAGCGCGCCAAAACCTACAATATAGACAGAATCTGAGGGAAAGAAATTACGATTCAGCAAATAAAGGCTCCACAGTGCACGCTTCGCGGCCTCAATTCTGCTCATGTCTCCATACATTGATGAATACCGCATGGTGGAGCTGAGGTCGATACAGTACACTACTGCAACACGGACATCCTGCATTGTCTCGTATTCTTCAAAGTCATCCACATCAATTTGGAGTGGCAGCTTTAGATTGCCACCATCCTTTACCGTGCGCTGGATTGTGTTCAGCAGCGACTTTGGAACATTAAGTAACCTAATGTCATCTCCAGGTTCATACTTTTTAGTGGCATCCAGCACAAGTGATCCCGATCCAAGGTTCTGTGATTCGTGCATGCCGTATTCGCCGGTCTTTAGAGCTTTCATTACATCACTGAGTATCTTACCGCCTATTGCAGCAAAGCCCTTAGTGCTAAGCCACTTGGGAGAATCCTTTAGATAACCCTTTTGCATTAGGTACGCAACGAAGGGCATGCCAGAATCATCTTCGCTTTTGTTCCTTGAATCGGCCAATGATCCTGACCTCTCCTGTTGTTGCCTGTCTTCCTGCTTCTTTGAAAGCGATGACATCACACCCTGAAGCGTCTGCTCAAGCTCCTGCAGGCTGGGTGTCTTTTCCTTTAGTGCCTCTCTTCCTATTGCCTGGAGCAGTTTGTCTAGCATATTGCGAGTGAGCTCACGCTCGGCTTGGCGGTCTTGCCTTTGCTCCTGATTCTCTTCATCGAGTGGAAAGTATATGAATTTCTTGCTGCCAAGGCCACCATTATGCGAGGTCATAGATGTTGTTATCCTTTTTGTCCAAGAGTGGAGGCTGGGTGTGCCGCAAGCCTTCGAGTATAACTTCAGTTACAGACGCCGTGAATTCTCCGTTGAGATTCTCGCTTAGGGAAATATGATCTGCTCTTATTCCAAGACGCATCGCCTGCTCGACCAACTGTTTTTGCTCTTCCTCCAATATAGCAATTGTTTCGTTCACAAACTGCTTAAGCGCAGGGAACTTTGAGAGCTGTGACTCATAGTCTGAGTCGACCCTCTTTCCCCTGCCGCCACCGACTGTTGTTTGCGAAACCTTGAATGTCTTGTTCTTTGCAAAATCGTTCTTAATTTTTGTCAACTGTTCTGGCGTGAGCTTCTGGAGGTATTCAAGCGACACTTCCTTCAGTGCGCTCTCTATTATAGAATCAAGCACATTCTTTCTGTTCTGGCGAGTGTCTTCCATTTCCGCGAGCTCAAATTTGGATGACTGGTGGATGCAGTAGATGTCACAAAAGCGTGGGATCGCCTTGATACCATAAGCAATGGATCGTGTACGTTCCGCTTCTCCCACCATCATCTCCATCGAATGCACCGACATTCTAACGCTGACTCCCTTATCATGATTCACATCGTGGTGCGCACGGGTCATCTGTGTTATCTTCGCTATCGCTTTTATCATGAATACAGGCAAAATAACGTTCGGGGCATCTGCGATCTTTGCTTCCTGAACAATGATCAGCATCTCATCTTCTACTGTATGAGGATAGTGCGTGTCGATATGGCTTCTCAACCTGTCAAATAACGGCTCGATTATCTTGCCTGAGTGCGTATAGTCTATCGGGTTTGCAGTTGCAATTATTCTGACATCAGGCTTGAACACGATCGGATATGCTCCTGTAGTAAACTTGCCCTCTTGAAGAACACTGAGCAGGGACACCTGCTTGCGCGGATCGAGTACCGGCAATTCGTCAATGCACAATATGCCATGCCTTGCCTGTAATAGCTGACCTGCAGAATAGGACTCGATATTGTAAAGCTCGACTCCCTTTTTAGCTATCTTGATTGCATCTATCTGCCCAACCAGATCCTTTACTGAAATATCCGGCGTTGACAATATGTACTTGTATCTGTCTGCGCCGCTCATCCAGTCTATCTTAGTCTCAAGCTTGTTCGCTCGAAGGATATCCTCGCATTCTGGTGACACCATAAATTCTGGCTTCGTTCTCGAGACATCAGTATCGGTCAAAAGTGAGATCAATTCATCTTCTGGAATTAATATAGGAATATCGCTTGTTATTGTACCCCTTACTATAGGGATTGACGACAGGAGGTTATGCGCTATCGCCTCTGCAATCTTGGTCTTGGCTTGCCCTATCTGACCAACAAGCAGCATATCATGACCCGACAGGATAGCTCTATTTATGGCAGGGACAACATCGTCATCGTAGCCGATGATGCCAGGGAATGGGTGTTCCCCTTTTTTCAGCTTGGCAATCAGGTTGCTTCGCATCTGCTCTTGAACAGGAACATATTTGTAGGATATGTTGAGAAGATCTCCGAGCGTGCTAATTTGCTTGTAATCCTCGGGAACCCCAGACATTATTTCACTATACTTTGGCTTTGAGGTGTAAGAGTTGTGAACTGCTTCCTGTATTCTGTGGCTCATGTTGTAGGATTGAGATTTCTTGGTCGACGTAAATTTAAAGATTGTTAGAACCTCACGGGGGATTTTGATGGCCATTGTA
>JBKPNF010000127.1:0-2776 GCA_046732455.1 Thermoproteota archaeon
GCTGAAGAATTACCAAAATCTGCGATGAAGGCCGTGGTTTCGTTAAGCCCAAATAGAAGGGGAGAGGGGTTAGAGAGATAATCTTCGTCATTAGAAGGTGTGTGGTTTGTCTCATTAGTTTCATTAGCAGAAGAGGATGACGAGGAGGAAGATATTGTAGCAGTAGTAGATGGTACAGAAACTACCGCAACTTGTCCAAGCGGACTATAAGGATAATCAGCTAATGCTTCCATTGAAGGCGGCGGGGCTTGTTGTGCATGACTGTAGTTGCTGCTATCGCCATAGTTGTTGTTATTATTATTGTTGAAAATGTCTTGCAAGTTATTGCTGCTATTGCCTGGATGTGGTATTGAGTCAAAAATCTTGGAATGATAAATGGTGTTTAAGGAATAGAGAGCAGCAGCATCAGAGGAGTAATTACTACTGCTGCTGCTATTCTGTTCAATGTTATTATCATTATTAGTATTACTAAAAATACTGCTATTGCTTGGCGGCTGCGATGTTATTACGAGCAAGTCATTCCCACTATTATTGAAAAAAGTATTTGAGGTCTGGTTTCCTGCGAGTGCGTAAGGTCTCTGCTGTTCTGATACGCTGGATGTCGAGGGTGAGGATGAATAAAGAGAGGACGACGATGTGGATGTTGTCGCCTGTGATGATGAATTAAGTATTGCTATTCCAACAGGCCTTGACGTCATATTTTGTAGAATAAAGGAGGAGGAGGAGTTGATAGCGCTGCCAATATTATCAACAGTAGCACTATTACCGCCACTATCAAGAGGTAGGCTCAAAATGCAGTATGTGCCGTAGTCGCTGTCAACATGGCCATTAATGCACGGTATGTATAGTACAGTGGCGTTGTGGCTGTCATAGTTACTACCAGACTGTTCATTATCCACATTGCTATTATGATAGTCTTCCTTTCCGCTAAGCGCTATTTGGCTAGAGGAATTAATGAGGAGAGATAAAGGATCTTGGCCTTCTTCTTCATATTCGTCGCTACCAGCAGCTCCTCGTTCTTCTCCTGGAACAAGAATATCTTCTGTTTCGCCGGAAGTCGTATTTACGCTCCATATTGTTGTGGGGTCATGAAAAGCATAAAGGAGACCGCTGGCATCATCAATCTCCATATCAATAACTGGCCAGTTCAGGACATTACCTAAAAGATTAGTAGTATTATCCTCATTATTGATTACGCCTCCGCCGCTGCTAGAGTCACTGCTTTGACTGGCTATGACATTATTATTATCACTAATATCAGCTTTCACTATTCTCACGTGTGGCTGCACATGCTGTGACAACAAAGAGACAGAAGAAGACAAAGAAGAGGGTGAGACTATACTACTATTATTGTCATACTCCTTGACAGATTCCGCAACATAGATGGTTCCGTTACTAGAATCAACTGCAATTGAGGTAGGCATAGAAAGATTTGACAGAAAAGGTTCTATAACGTAACCATCAGGTAAGTTAAAGTTATCAGCTGAGATGTCAGCTCTATCTTCAATTGGAGACTGCGATGAGTCTGAAGATATATTTGGTCGCAGCGGAGAGGGAGATGATGATGATGCAGATGATGCAAAAGCAACAAAATCATTAGCGTTGACATAAAACAAAAATAATGAGGAATTGGAGGGCAATAATACCAAAGCAATAGTAATAATTGCTATTGCAGGCGATATGAGGTAACGATCATAAAATGAAGATAGCGAACAATAGAACATAGAATTTTTGGAACTGAATTTGAATCTCATAACTATATATATTAACTTCCATCTGAAACCCGAAGATGTGATTGCCTTACGCCTTCTTTCTCAAATCTTTCGTTGTGCGCGAACAACAATAACGTCAGCATCATTAACCGAGATCCATAACTAATATGCCTAGGCTGCATAATAAGTGTTCAGATGAGGATAACCTGGCATGGAGATAATATAGCACCGTTTGCCGCGCTTGGGTCATTTGTGCCTACTTCAGAGCAAGGATAATAAGAAATATCATTTTGCATAAGAGCAAGTCTCACTCGTGAAGGTCTTTCTCTCAGATGCTTCTAAAGGTGCGTATGCATCCGATAATAAAGCTGTAATTCCGGTCTTTGGATTCAAATGAATTTTTGTCCAAATCCCGACAGGTCCATACTTTTACTTTAGATAGAGGGATGGCTAGTTGAAGCCTTGTGATCAGCGGTCTGCAGAATCAGCCAGATTTTCCTCACAAGACTTTCTTACTATTTTTACTATTTATTGGACACTAGGATAAATCCACGTGGCAAGCAATTTGGTGAGACGTGGCATTAGAATAAATGTCATCAAGAAAATCTCAATAAAAATGGTAATGAAAAGCCTGACGTAAGAAGGAATGGCATCTCCGACTACCGTAGAGACTAGCTGTCCAATTGAAATCACAAGTCCATAAACAACAGCTATCATTACAAGAGCCATCCTGAAGCGAGATGGCTGTGGAACTATGGTGCCAGTTGGTGGCGAGAACCAAAATTCAAGTCCTGAGAACTTTTTCCAGATCGCATCTGCTTCAACATAGTCCACAACTTCGCGCAGATACCTAGCGCGGATTTCTGATTCTTCAAACTTGCGTAAATTTTCGACATTGTCGAATCGAAAAATACTTGTGTACTCTGTGGTGCCCGCTGCAGGTTTTTGGACTGTCGCACCTATGTACCCTTTCATCGATTTTGCTTCTTCCAATAATCGCTTAAGCCAATTTTCATACTGCGATTCATAACCAGATTTGACTCTTCGGGTAACTACTACTGTCA